>JBBSVD010000069.1:0-11160 GCA_038233835.1 Flavobacteriales bacterium
AAGTTGTTAATGAATTCATAATATGAAAATACTGAAAATGAGCTTAATTGATGGATCTTCTCTTTTAGATATGAACTCTTACGGTTTCTGGATTTTACATTGTTTATATTAAGAATGGTTTTGGTCGGATAAAGCTGATCAATAAATAAAAAAATATCAGATATTAAAAGAGGCGCCATTTGGCGCCTCTTTTAATTTGGAAAAATATATCCAAAACTTATTCTCTTATTTGCCCATCACCCAATACATAGTATTTATTGGTCACTAATTGTTTTAATCCAAGAGGACCACGGTGGTGCAATTTATCGGTACTAATAGCAAGTTCTGCTCCAACTCCCATTTGGCCGCCATCGGTAAAGCGTGTAGAGGCATTGTGATATACAGCAGCACTGTCTACTTGCTCCATAAATTGTAAAGCTTCGCTTTTATCTTTAGTGATGATCACCGCAGAGTGTCCACCAGAATATTTATTTATCTTATCTATAGCATTATCCATTCCTTCTACATTTCCTACTACAATTTTCATTGCCAGAAACTCTTCGTACCAAGTATCTTCATTTGGTAGCTTCTCTTCGGAATTTAAAACTTCTGAGATCTTATCATCTACAAGGATCTCTACATTATTATCCTTCAATAATTTCTGAAGCTCTTTTAATCTGGATTCATACTCCGGTAAATTCTGATCTATTAAAACCTTATCCAAAGCATTACAACCAGAAATTTTATCGGTCTTAGCATTTAAGATCACTTTTTTGGCAGTCTCGAAATCGGCGTTTTCAGAAACATATAAAAAGTTGTTTCCTCTACCACTAACAAGAACGGCACCTGTTGCATGTTCTTTTACAAAACCAATCAAGCGTTCACCACCTCTAGGCACGATAAGATCTAACTGAACTGGAGGATTTTTCAAGAATTCCTGAGTTTCCTCCCTGCTTAAATGCAAAAGCTCGATCCAATTGGTTTCCAGACCATTTTCGGTTAAAGCCTCATGCCAGCATTCTTCTAGTATCTTGTTACTGTTAATTGCTTCTTTTCCACCTTTTAAAAAGATCTTATTATTTGCTTTAAATGCAAGAACAGCTGCTTCTATAGTTACATCTGGTCTAGATTCATAGATGATCATTATATTTCCAAAAGGTGCTGTTTTATTGGTAATGTCCAATCCGTTATCCAGTATTAGGTGAGAAATTGTATTTCCTACAGGATCCTCTTGCTCCATTACTTCTTTTATAGATTGGATCATTCCATCCACCTTCATATCATTAACGATAAGACGGTCGTACATAGCGCCTTCTTTTTCTCCAAAGGCATCCAGATCTTTTTTATTTGCTTCTATGATATGTGCTCGCTTCGTATCCAAAATGCGGATCATCGCTTTGAGCACATTATTCTTTGTTTCGGTTTTTATCAACTTCATATTATCTCTCTTTAAAACTTGTTATTATTCCTTATGCCGTAAATTTGGTTCCAATAGATTTTCCGGCCAGAATATCTACTATTACATTCCTCCTTTTACCGTTTGCGATATAAGTAGGGATATTTTTAGCGGCGGTTTCCTTTGCAATTCTTATTTTAGATTCCATTCCCCCGCGGCCTTCACCTTCACCTTTTTCTGATATTTGAACGTATTTCTCTACATCCTCATCTCCGTCAACTTTATTCAATTTTTTTGAATCATTATGGTCAGGATGTCCTGTATAAAGTCCCTCGGTATCACTTAAGATTATTAAACAGTCAGCTTTTATTAATTCTGCTACCAAACTGGCTAATTCATCATTATCTGAAAACATAGACATAGTTACAGAAACGGCATCATCTTCATTCGCTATTGGGATAATTCCTTCAGAAAGTAAAGATTCGTAGCAATTTATCATATTTTCTCTATGCACTCCTGGGCTAAAATCTCTTTTGGTCGCTAGTACTTGTCCACAGCGCATTCCATAATCGTGGAAAAGGCTATAATAATGACGCATCATTCTTGGTTGTCCTACAGAAGAAAATACTTGTCTTCTTTTGGATTCATCCTTAATGTTTATATCTCCCAAAACTTCCATTCCCGCAATTGCAGAACCAGAAGAAACTAATACTACCATAATATCCTCTTCATATAAAGTGGCAATCTGCTTCACTAGATTTTTCAATACCGGTACTAAAATTCTGTTGTCTTTATTAGTCATTACATTAGAACCAACTTTTACAACAATTCTCTTTTTCTCCATTTTATTGATCTTAATATTCGTGTTCTGTAATTTTTACTCTTTACCTAATTCCACTGCTCTATCAAAAGCAGCATAGGCAGCATCTTTAATTAATTCTTTCACATTATTATCTTCCATAGAGTCTAAAGCCGCTCTGGTGGTTCCTCCTTTTGATGCAACTCTTTCCATCCATGTATTTGGGGAGAGGTCAGATTGATTGAATAATTCTACTGCACCTTCAAAAGTTTTACTAACAAGTATCTTAGAGTCATTATTAGAGAAGCCCATTTTTAAAGCTGCCTCTAACATGGACTGCATGAAATAGAATACGTAGGCAGGTCCACTTCCTGAGATTCCCGTAGACGCATCTATAAAATTCTCGTTGGAGACTCTAATAGATTCTCCTGTGGTATCCAATAAATTTCTTACCATAAGAAGCTCTATTCTAGAAACCTCTTTAGACTCGGTGTAAGAAGTAACTCCTTTTCCTACTTGTGCAGGTAAATTAGGCATTGCCCTAATGACCTTTGTTACATTTAAACTATCCTGAATACTTGCTATAGTAACACCGGCCATTATAGAAACAAAAATCTGTTCTTTATTCACTAATGGTTTAATCTCACTAAATAAGGACTCAGAATGAAAAGGTTTTACCGCTATAAAAACCACATCTGCTTGGGGTAAACAATCTTCAATCTTATTATAAACATCAAACTGGGAATGTTCCTTTAAGGACGCAATTAATTCTTCTGATTTATCATATATCATTAATTTGTGTCTGTTCAAAAGAAAGGATTTGGACATACCTTCTGCATAAGTTAATCCCATGTTTCCTCCTCCAATAACTAGTATTCTCATTTTCTTGTTTTTCGTTAAATGTTTTCTACCGAAATTCATTTCGGATGATTTTCTATATGTTAAGGTGCAAAGACCATACTAGACTGGATTTTGTATCTAATTTGGGGAGAATGTAAGAATTCAGACTAAAATTTTGAACTATGGAATTATCAGTTAAAAGGTTTAAAAAATAGATATGAAAAGAAGAAAGAAGTTACGAAATTTTTGAAAACTTAACTTTTAACTCTTAATAGCCAATATTTTAAGCCATATTACTGGATTATGTGACTAATGCGCATTATTGCTCAATTCTTAAAAATAAGCTGCTCTTTTGAAATAACGTTAAATTAAAGCGAACGAAAATATTAATTAAACAAGAATTTTTCAACATAATTGGAATTGTGCCAATCTGGCAAAATAGGGTAATTATGGCAGATATTTTGAAGTATTAGATAAGGAACTAAAGATTATATTTTAGTATTAGTCGTTTTTACGTAGTTTATTGATGCAGAATTTGAATAAATCGGTTTGATAATCACTAAAATCACTTTAAAATTTTAAAAGTCTATCTTCTAATTTTTCATGTTGTTCGTAATAAAATGTCTCACAGGAAATATCTTCACATTCCAAGATCCCATTTAGATCAACTTTATGGTTCCTAATAGACTGATGCAGATCGACTTTTTCAGATTTTAAAGCATTCAGTGTATTAGAATAGCTAAAAAGTTTTTCGAAAAGATTAGGAATATCCTGCCTAAAAATATCTGCTGAAATAAACTGGGCCAAAAAAGCTAACTCATCTGAACTTATTTGTAATCGCTTATTCCAATCGCGAATATCATCTAATAATTCTTCCAGATTTTTTTCATTTACAGAACCACTATATTTTGTAAGTGTAGCCATTGTTAAAGGTTTAGAAAAATTCAGAAACGTAATAGTCACATAAAGATAAGATTTATAGGAAATATTAGCAAGTAAATGGACAATAGTTAAACTTGTTAAACATCTAATCTTGATAGTTAATTTATAATAAAGTTATTTTATATAAACTTGGTTTTCACTAACTTAATTAATATTTCAATTATAGAGTTCGTAGAAAACTAAGGTGTAAAAAAAAGCATATTATGGATTATTTAATTTGCCAGAGTTGTGGGTTCCCCTTTAATAAAAAAACAAGTGGTACCAATAGGGATGAAACGAAAAACGAGGAATATTGTATTAATTGTTTTGATGATGGAGAGTTTAAAGACCAATCTCTAACATTGCACAGTTTAGAAGTAAAACTGGTAGATATGGCAGAGGTGCATGACGAAATAACACGGGAAGAAGCACAGACAGCTATTAAAAAATTACCCTATTTAAAGAGATGGCATATGAGTATCATGTAAGCGTATAAAACTAAGTAATATGGAACAAATTACCAGGATCTTAAACGAGATTACAACAGTTACTTTGGAGATTGAAACAAAGTATCCGGAAATTTATAAATTTCTGGAAGAAGATACTACTACTTTACCATTTAAGGAACATCCTAAAATAAATTCGGAAGTTTTATTAAACTATTTAGAAAGCTTAAAGCAGCTTTTGTCGCATCACAAAGAGACACATCTAATAAATTGAATTATTTTGACGAGAAATTTTCTCTTTTTAAACTTTTATGTCCTATAAATTCAAACCATAGGATTTAAATTTATCAATCATTTGTTTTCAAGTTATTGATAATGAGATACTTAAGATATTTTTTCAAAACGAATTATTTTTGTTTTTTGTGCATGGAAATAATATACATTTGCCATAATAAATCAATTAATAAATTTTAAAATGAAAAAATCATTTTTAACTCTTGCTGCAATTGCATTAGTTTTAAGTTTTACCTCTTGTAAAGAAGATTCAGCTGAAAAAACTGAAGATGTACAAGTAATCGAAACTGAAGTTGTTCCTACTGAAGAAGTAATGGAAACTCCAGTTGAAGAAACTATGGATTCTACAGAAGTAGAAGCTATGGAGGTAGAAGAAAATGTTACTGAAACTGCTGTTAACTAATTAAGAGCTTTTCGAATATTTAAAAAACCCGGACTTGTAAAAGTCCGGGTTTTATATTTTCAAAAAAAAGTACTTCCTAATTCTTACCCTAATTATCTTTGGCATCCTTTGCCATATTTTTTTCTGGAACAGGAAATCCCCTATCGCGCATTAAGGCATCAATAGTAGCATCTCTTCCTCTAAATAATCTATAAGCTTCAGCCGGGTCCATCGAGTTTCTTGGAGCAAAAAGGTATTTTACCAATTTAGCAGCCATATCTTTATCATAAAAACCTCCAGGAGATTCTGCAAAAGCTTCGGCAGCATCTGCAGTTAACACATCTGCCCATAAATACCCATAATATCCGGTGGCATATCCTTCACCCGAGAATACATGTCCAAAATGTGGGGAACGGTGGCGCATTACAATTTCTTCAGGCATATTTAATTCCTTCAAAGCTTTTTTCTCAAAGCTCTTCGGATTGATATTTTCAGGATCAATAGTATGATATTTCATATCCATTAAGGCCGAAGCTAAAAACTCTGTAGTTTCAAAACCTTGATTGAAAGTAGATGCATTCTTGATCTTAGCTACAAGTGAAGCAGGAATTGGCTTTCCGGTTTCATGATGCAGCAAAAACTGATTGATCACTTTATCTGTAGATAACCATCTTTCCAATAATTGAGATTGAAATTCGGTATAATCGCGTACTCCGCTATTTAATGTTGGGTATTTTACATTAGCAGATAAGAAATGCAATGCGTGGCCAAATTCATGAAAGAACGTGGTTGCATCGTCCCAGGAAATAAGCGATGGTTCACCCGGTGCAGGTTTAACGAAATTGGAATTATTAGAGGCTAAAACGTTCTCTTTTCCATCGAAGCTTGTATAGCTTCTATACGTAGTTGCCCAAGCTCCAGAACGTTTTCCAGGTCTTGCATAAGGATCTAAATACCACAATCCAATATGGTCTCCGCTAGTTTTATCGGTAACTTCCCAAACTTTTACATCTTCCTGAAATACAGAAACTTTTCCCTCGGCCACCGGAGTGAAATTAAAATTGAATAATTCTCCTGCCGTAAAAAACAAGGCTTGAGTTAAATTATCTAATTGTAAATATTGCTTTACTTCATCGGAGTCCAGATCATACTTTTCTTTCCTTACTTTTTCAGCATAATATCTGTAATCCCATGGCTTAATTGTGATGTCCAGATCTTCTTTTTCTGCAATAGCTTGCATATCTGCAACTTCTTGTTCTACGCGTGCAAGGGCAGCAGGCCAAACAGCATTCATCAAGTTCATAGCATTTTCAGGATTTTTTGCCATCCTGTTTTGCAAGCGCCATTCAGCAAAATTGTCATAGCCCATTAATTGTACTCGCTCGTTACGAAGTTTTAAAATTTGAGAAATGAGCTTATTGTTGTCATACTCATCATTATTATCTCCTCTGGAATAATAGGTTTCCCAAACTTTCTCACGTAGTTCTCTCTCATCAGAATAAGTTAAGAAAGGATCCATAGAAGATCTGGTATTAGTAATGGCATATTTCCCTTCTTTTTCTCTGTCTGCCGCGGCCTTCGCTGAAGCTTTTACAAAAGAATCTGGCAATCCACCTAACTCCTCTTTCTCCACATAAGTAACATAGCTTTCTTCGTCATGCAGGATATTATTCGAAAACTTGGTATAAAGTTGAGATAGTTCTTTGTTGATCTCGGCATACCTTTTTTTAGATTTCTCGTCTAAATTGGCGCCTTCCATAGCAAAATTCTCGTAGATAAGTTGCACAACTCGTTGCTGATCTTCTTCCAAAGGAGTTTTTAGAGAATTATCATAAACCGTTTTAATGCGTTCAAACAACTTTTTGTTTTGTGAGATCTTAGAAGAATAATCTGATATTTTTGGAGCTAATTCAGTCTGAATTTCTCTAAACTCGGGAGAAGAGACATTGCTGCTCCAAATGCCATAATAAGTAAAAGCCCTATCTAGAGGTTTTCCGGCACGCTCCATAGCAACAATGGTATTCTCGAAAGTTGCAGGTTCCGGATTATTGGCAATTTTTTTGATCTCTTCTAAATGCATTTCCATCCCACTTTCTATGGCAGGCTGCAATATTGTAAGATCCATTTTATCGAAAGCGGGAACTCCACCATAAGGACCATCCCATTTAGATAATAAGGTATTGTCTGACATTTTTTCCATTTTAGTTTTTGAATTCTCTTGGGCTTGCATTTGCATTAGAGGAGTAATTCCAATTGCTAAAACGGCTAAGATTCCAAGCGATTCTTTTTGATAAGTTAATAGGGTTTTTTTCATAATTGTAATTCGGTTTAAAGCTTAAAAAATAAAGCATAGAAAGATACAGTAATTTAATTTTCCGTTCCCGTTCATTTGTAGACTTTAGTTTCTCCTTAACATCTTACTCCAGCTTAAACTGCTTGACATTAATTATTTCTCCAGTGTTCATAGAATCTAAATATTCTTTGCCTATCCTGTAGCGCACCAATCTTAAAGTAGGAAAACCCACAGCCGCTGTCATTTTTTTTACTTGCCTAAATTTTCCTTCGGTTAACGTAATAGAGATCCAGCTTGTTGGCCCGTGTCGTTCATCCCGTATCTTTTTAGATCGTTCTGGAAATATAGGGGCGGGATCTAAAATTTCAGCATTGCAATGAGCTGTAAGATACTTTTTACCATTAATACCAATACTAACTCCGCTCTTTAATTGCTCAATAGCTTCTTTGGTTATATTACCATCCAATTGGACATAGTATTCCTTTTCGATACTCGAACTTCTTACCGTCTCACTCATTTTTCCATCGGTGGTGAGAAATAATAATCCTTCAGAATCTTCATCTAGTCTTCCGATTGCCATTATACATTCGGGAAATTCGCCGAGTTCTCCCAATAAGCTTTTGTTTCTTCTAGTTTTATGATTATGGATGAATTGGCTTAGGTAGCCGTAAGGTTTGTAGATTTTGAAATGTTGATGGTACATGTAAGGGTTTTACTTTGGATCAAAAGTATTAAAAAAGAAGAGAAGCAAAATTCATGAATTAGGAATGACTTTTGAATGAATTCAATTCAAAAACAGAATTTATTTTTCCAAACTCACTTTTATTAATTACAATTATTTGTTGCTAATCCGTTTGATTAAAATAAATTAGCAAAAATATTTAAGAAATAAACTGTATTAGTACCTCAAAAAACAACATTCTTAAAGATGAAAAAAACACTTTTAATCCTTTTAATAAGTTTACCAATTTTGCTTTTCACATCATGCTCCGGTGACGACGATTCTACTCCACCAGTCGAGACTACCAGTTTATTTGGGACTTGGGATATAGATTATTATATTCAGAACAACGATGTGGTTGAAGATATATCTTGTAACGATCAAATTACCTATACTTTTACAAATACCAAAACATACACAAAAACAACTTTTGCAGGAGAAGGGTCTGCTAATTGTGTTGTTGCAGTAATCGTGAATGGGACATGGGAAAACCTTGGGGACAATCAGTTTAGGTTAACTCCTAATGGCGGCAGTTCCAATCAAAATCTTACGATCAATTTTCTGGATAGTTTCAGGAAGTTTTCTATTAAGTATAATACCAATTATACCGAGGTGTACGCGAAGAGAAATTAATATTTTTCCTTAGACTTAAAAATAGGAAGCTGCTTTTCTTAAAAAGCAGCTTTTTTTTTATCGAAAGTTTAACTTTAATAGTTTCAGTTTTGTTTTATTTGCACTGTATCTTAAATACTTCAAAAAACCATTCTGCAGGAAGCTAAATTTAATATAATCACCTTCCCAACGATCCTAACCAATTTAAAATTTAATAAATGAAATTAGTAATATTATCTGCAAACCCAAATTTATATTCAACTAGAAGACTCGTTGAGGTTGGTGAAAAAAAAGGTCATGAAATGATGGTTGTAAACCATACTAAATGTGATCTTGTAATAGAGAAGAAAAAGCCTAGCGTAATATATAAAGGGAAGGAACTAACAGATATAGATGGAGTGATACCAAGAATTGGTGCATCGGTTACATTTTTTGGTACTGCTGTGGTAAGGCAATTTGAAATGATGAAAGTTTTCACGGCTACAGAATCTCAGGCCTTGGTAAGATCTAGAGATAAATTAAGAAGTTTACAAATACTTTCCAGAGCAAGTTTAGGGCTTCCTAAAACTGTTTTTAGTAACTACTCTAAAGATGTGAGTAGTGTAATAGATAAAGTTGGTGGAGCACCTTTGGTGATCAAATTATTAGAAGGAACCCAAGGTCTTGGAGTGGTATTGGCAGATAATCGTAATTCGGCTGAGTCTATCTTGGAGGCTTTTAATGGTTTACAAGCAAGAGTAATTGTTCAGGAATTTATTAAGGAAGCGAAAGGTGCCGATCTTAGAGCCTTCGTTGTAGATGGAGTAGTAGTGGGAGCTATGAAAAGACAAGGTAAAGAAGGAGAATTTAGGTCCAATTTGCACAGAGGAGGATCTGCAGAGATCATAGAACTTACAGATGAAGAAGAAAATGCAGCTCTTAAAGCCGCTCGTGTAATGGGACTTGGAGTAGCTGGAGTAGATATGTTACAATCTGCCAGAGGACCACTTATTTTGGAGGTGAATTCATCTCCTGGATTAGAAGGGATTGAAAAAGCAACAGGTAAAAACATCGCTCTTCAAATAATTAAGTATGTAGAAAGAAACTCGGAATAAATTTCTGATTTAATCCCTCATTGAGGGTTTAGTTACCTGTCCCGAGAACTAACCTATCGTGTGGACATATCTTTATGAATGGTCCACCCTTCCATTGCGGCTTTAAAATATTTCAATCCTATCCATAGGGTTGTTATACCTGGATGTCTTTTGCTTTCATACCCTTTCCATCCGCCAAGTCTAGCTATCGCCCAAACATATCTTTTTAGCTCTTTTTTCTTATAGTGGTTTTTTTGTTTCTCTGTTTTACCTTCCAGATTTTTTATTTGGTGCTCTAAAAACTCTTGCTCTTCTTCTGTAAAACAGCTATCGGCGCTCATCTCTCTTTCTGGTTCTGCATACGCTAGCCGCATTAGGAACAGTTTGATGACGACCTCCATTATCAATAAGCTTAGTTTTCTTACCGATGACCCATACTCCAGCTCTGACGCCTCAACATTGTAACCCTCTTTTTTTAATATTTTGAACACCTCTTCTATCGTCCATCTCCACTTATACCATTCCACGCACATTTCTGCCATTTCTATTGTCTGTATAGGCAAGGTTGTCAAGAGCCTCCAGCATATTTTATCGGGGCCAGTATAGTCAGCCTCTTTGGCCTCTACCAGATATAGTTTTATGCTGGATGCCACTCCTTTGCTTGTTGCGCTGGTTCTTTTGAGTTCCACCTCTTTATATCTGATTTCAATTTTTGCCGTCCTTTTTTTTCTTTTGGTCTTTGCACAGGCATCCACCTGTACCTCATAAAACCCTTGACAGGGTTGATCTTCCAGGCAACTGAATAATTTTGACCTATCTGCCAATGTTCTATCCACACGGGCTCTTATCAACAGATCTGTTTGTGCATCTGGTATGATTGCAAACTGTTCGTAAATATCCCCTTCTCTATCTTGTATGATCACCATTCCCTCTACCACATCCCGTAGTGAGGCCTGTGTGTTTTTGGACACCTCTATCCATTTATAGGATTCTTTTTCTTCTATGGGCAGTTTACCGTACTGTCTTTCATGCTTTGATTTGAACTCTAAGGGCCTGTTCCAAACTTTAATATCAGAATAGCCGTAGGGGGTACCAGTCACGGCATCCAAGACCAAACTTGGATGAATAAAGAATCCCAATCCTTGGGAGCCCTTTGCATTGGTAGTGCCCACAAAGCTATCTTTGTTGATCCTTTTGCCATGACTGCTTAAGTTGATTTCTGTGGTATCTTGGATACAGACAACGAATCTACCGGCACATGCCGTCCGGCAATTATGAATCAAGTTTTCTATAATATCTTTTTCACTGACCCTGTCGTTCTGCAAAAAACGGTAAACCGCTTTTGCCTCTGATTCATTCCTGCTAATCTGACGGATTGAATGGACGCTCTTACTGAATAAATCC
>JBBSVD010000070.1:0-11021 GCA_038233835.1 Flavobacteriales bacterium
TAACAAGCTCGATTTGGCCTAAAAGTAATATTATTTCCAAAAAATCAGATGCCGGGATTTATTATATTTCTAGTCCGGCGCTCACTCTCGCAGATCTTGTGCGTTATCAGAATAAGTTGGGTGGCTTAAACCGAATGCTTTCCACTGTAGAAGAGTTATTGGAAGAAGTTACCCAAAATGACCTTGAGGAATTACTGGACTGGCATGACCACAAAGCCACTTTGCAGCGTTTGGGATATTTAATATCGGAAGTTGAGCCTGAAAATTTATTAGCTGATCTCATTTTTGAAAAGCTGAACAGAAACAAATATCATCCCGTACTTTTGCAGCCTAGCAATAAACAAAGGCCTGGAGCAGTAGATAACAGATGGAAAGTGGATGTTAACCTACAATTAGAAAGTGATTTATGATTCCAAAACCTTATTTAACTCAATGGCAGAAAACTGCGCCATGGAAAGAATTCGCACAGGTTGAACAGGATTTAATTATTAGCAGGACTCTGGTAGAAATTTTTTCTGACGATTTCCTTCGTGAAAACCTGGCTTTTAGAGGTGGTACGGCTTTACATAAATTATATCTAAATCCTGCGCCAAGATATTCCGAAGATATAGATCTGGTACAAATTAAAGAAGGGCCCATTAAGCCTGTTATGAAGCGGATAGGGGAGGTGATCACTTTTTTTGAAGAGGATTAGGCGCACCCAGGTAAGGGAACACGGGGCAAAGGCTTTATATCGTTTTACTTCAGAATATGAAGAGGAACCTCGCCGGCTTAAACTGGAAATTAACTGTAACGAACATTTTAATGTGCTTGATTGGGTAGACTTTCCTAGTGAGATTAATATTCCATGGTTCAGCGGGAAAACAGCTATTACAACCTATAGTATTAATGAACTTTTAGGAACTAAGCTTAGGGCAATATATCAGCGAAGTAAGGGGAGAGATATCGTCGATCTTGATTATTCCAGAAGGAATATAGAACTGGACCTAGATGAAATCATAAAGTACTTCCAGGCGTATATAAAATTCTCAGTAGGGAAAGTTCCATCACAAAAGGAATTTCTTCAGAATATAGAGGCTAAAGAAAAAGATTTAAGTTTTACAGGAGATATGGAAGGTCTATTGCGTCCTGAAATTCACTATGACCAGGAAGAAGCTTTTGAATGGCTAAAAGAAAAGCTAATAGAAAAGATGTAGGTTCAATTGGAAATAACCATATTAGCTTGTGGCTTCAGGTGGGCAAAAAAATATTCACAAAAAAGAAATATTATTGAGATCACCAAAAAATTTTTACAGCACTCTTTTTCTTAATTATCACAACAACTATAGCTCAGGAAAAAGAATATATAGTCACAAATAGGAACGACACCATTTATGGAAAGATAACAAGAGCTATAAATTACTTAAACACATCAGAAATAAGATATAAAATTAAGGATGAAAATGGAAATAATGATTTGATCAATCCTAGTGAAGTAAAAATAATTAGATCTATTGATGGCGTAGATGGTGACTGCTTCATAGCAACAATATATGACAAATGGTCTTTGAAAAGAATTATTAATGGTAGGATCAAAGTTTATCAATTGGTAGATGGTGTTCTCTTTTTCACATCAAAAGATGATTCAGAAATCAAGTCAACTGATTTTGGGGGATTTAATTACAGAGAGAATGGGCTCAATAGAATAAGACCATTAATTGAAGATAATCCAATTATACTAGAAGAATTTAATTCTATGAAAGGGAGTCAAAAAAACATTCTTTATATAATTGAAAAATATAATGATTATGCAAAATAAACTAATTTTACCAACGCATATTCGTGATTTTGGTGATCTAAGTAATACAATGTTTTAGATATCAATAACAAAACAAACAAAATATAAAAGACAGGTAATCATTTAATACAGTTCTGGGAAAACCTTTTATCTGGGAATAAACATAATCCTGTCGTATTTCAAGGTTGTCTCCTTCGGCCAAGATTTAATCGAAATCAAAAGGATTTTTGATGTTGACTAAGCTCAACAAATAAGTTGTAGTTATATCTTCGTTCATTCTGTCCTCGGGCATTATCATTTGCCCGAGCATCCTAATTTTCTTTAACCCATATGTTTTCTCAAGGTCCAGATAATTCTCTTTTTTTTATAAATCTCATTGTGTTAAGGAATCATTCTTTAAACGTACATTTCATTGAAGTTCTGCAGTTTGTCATTTTTAAGACAGTTTTTTCCTCCTATAATCTTTATATTTATAAGAATTGATAATTAATTATAATCAAAAAATAAAAATCATGAAAAGTACAGAATGGGAAACCATAAAAGCAGCCAAAGAAAATGGATTACCCGATCCAGGGTTTGAGATAGATAAAAATACAGCAATTGTTATTACAGATCCTCAAAACGATTTTTTGAGAGACGATGGCGTGGCTTGGCCGGTGGTAAAGGAGAGTGTTAAAGAGAACAACACGATCGAAAATATGAGTACAGTTTTTAGACTTGCCGGGGAATATGGTATTAAGGTCTTTATATCTCCACATTATTTCTTTCCTTCAGATAAGGGCTGGAAGTTTGGAGGAGCTCTTGAGAAGTTTATGGAATCTAAAGGAATGTATGAACGAAAGGGCAGACTGGATATGGAAGGTTTTGAGAATTCCGGAGCCGATTTTTTAGATGAATTTAAAACGCATCTGGAAAAGGAAAATATTGTTATCTGCAATCCTCATAAGATCTATGGCCCACAGACTACAGATTTATCTCTGCAACTCAGAAAATATAAAATTCAGAAGGTACTAATGGCCGGAATGTCCACCAATTTATGTGTAGAATCTCATACTAGGCACCTGCTGGAGGAAGGATTCGAGGTAGGGGTGATTGCAGATGCCAGTGCAAGTGCAAAACTACCGGGGATAGATTCATTTAAAGCCGCCCTTATAAACCTGAGAATGATCACCAGTCATGTCTTCACCACAGAAGAATTTGAGGAAGCATTAAAATCTGCAAAGCTTTCCTGATTAAAGGAATTTCGTCTTTACACAGGGGTGAATTGCATATGATCATTGGAGTTGAAAATTTGCTTCTTTTTCCGCAAATAAGGCTGAAACTATAAAATCTGCAGTTTGATATAAACTCAGCTCCATAGGGAATTAATTTTTAACAAAGATTTTATGGAATATGAAATCCGTACCACTAAAGGAAATTCATTTTGGATCCTAGCTACACATTTACAGCATCAAACAGAAGATAAAGACATTTCCGATGATGCCAGAGAGAAACAGGCCGAAAGAATTGCCGCGGTTTATAATCAATTATATTCTGAAGGCAAAAGCATATTGCAGTAGTGGGTACCCTAAATGCCGTATCCTATTGTTATTCTCTTACGCCCTTACTGCTGAAAACTAATCTGAAAGACGTTTCCAAACATCCATCTTTTAATGTAGATTTCGATAAAGGAAAGGATGCCGGATATCATAGTCTTGGGGCTTATAGGATGGGAGTAAATATTAAACAAAAAGATTACCTTTTATTATCCCCAGAACTTTTTACCAGAGTTAATACAAGCGGATTAAACAGGAAAGGTATGTGGCCGGAAAAGCAGCCCATGTGGACTGTCTATCCAAGCATAAATCAAAAAAATCAAGCTGCTAGTGCACATCCGGCGATTTGGGGGGATATTAGTTTATAAGAGATTCAATGAATCCTAATTTGATAAAATTAATATTAATACCGGCTGCATAATAAGAGTTTTATTAATCGAGGTTCACATATGGGCAGTAATAGATTTTAGAGGTGAGATTTTCTTTTCATTAATCGATAAGTTACTTTTTAATTTTTAACTTTTTAAATATTTATATTCCATCTTATTTAGAAGCGTATTTTAAATACGCACACACTAAAACAAAGATTTGCATGAAAAGAGGTCTAGTTTGGTTTAAAAATGATTTGAGATTGCATGATAATGAAGCTTTATGCCAGGCCATTGCCCAGTGTGATGAATTAATCTTTTGTTATTGTGTGGAGGAAGTTCTATTAAAGAAACTAGAACTTGGATTTAGAAAAGCAGACATAAATAGATTTAAGTTTCTGGAGGAATCAGTTCTCAAATTACAAGAAAATTTAGAAAATCTAGGAGGTCATCTTATCATTGGTTCTGGCACCGCTTCAGAATTTATTCCGGAGATTTTAAAAGATTACAACATCACTTCAATTTATGGAGAAACGGAGTATGCTTATGAGGAATTGAAACTAGTAAGTGCGGTTCAGGATAAACTTCCAAACATGGATTTCAATTTCTATTGGGGAAAGACACTGTATCATATAGATGATATTCCGTTTAAAATAGATGCTATCCCCTTAACCAGTAAAGCTTATAGAATTCCAGCCTCAAAAGAGAGCAGTCCAAGAGCGGTCTTTAAAGCGCCAACAACACTAACTTCAATTGAAGTTGCAAAGAGCACAAATTTTCCTTCTTATAGCTTATTTGGATTTTCAGAAGAGGAGTACGATAATGCAGCACCTTTTATGCAAGGAGGGGAAAATGCAGGATTAGAAAGACTCCAATATTATACCTTTCAATCTGAACTTTTAACTGGATATAGATGGACTAGAAATAGATCTAAAGGCATGGATTATAGTTCCAAGTTTTCTCCTTATCTAGCATTGGGATGCCTATCTCCAAGAGAAATTTATACTGAAGTTAAAAAGTATGAAGAGCAGGTAAAGAAAAATCAAAGTACTTGGTGGATTGTATTTGAACTTGTTTGGAGAGATTATTTTACTTTTAAAGGCATGCGCTTTGGTGACATGATCTTTAAAACTAAAGGTTTCAAGAATAAGAAAGTTGATTATGAAAATAGTAGAGAGCTTTTTGATAGATGGTGTAATGGACAAACTGGGATTCCTTTTATAGACGCCCATATGAGGCAGTTGAATGCAGTTGGATATATGAGTAATAGAGGGCGTGTAAATTGTGCAAGTTACCTAATTCACGATCTAAAAATAGATTGGACCTGGGGTGCCGCTTACTTTGAAAGCAAATTAATAGATTATGATGTGAGTGCAAATTGGCTTAATTGGCATGTGCAAGCTTATGAGATCTATTATACAAATCCTGTAAATCAATCTAATAAATACAAGGCGCAAGATTTTATTAGAACCTGGGTTCCAGAACTATCAGGTTACAATGATATGGAAGTATTGATTCCCTGGGAATACGAGATTGTAGACTATTCTAAACCAATTGAAATTTACAAAAAGTGGGTGAGATCTATTAATAAAATTAAAACCGATCTGGGATAGAAAAGGGATTATATTTATATTCAATTCTTCTTTTTTCTCAAACGTATTGGCCCAGTTAATTTTGAAGGTAATTCCATCTTTATTTTGCTTTTTTGTAATACCAAAAGATGGCCAGATTTCACCAATTCATCTGCTACTTCTCTTACAAGTTCCATCTTATCTCTCCAATTATTTGGGAACAACTCTCTTGATACCTCAGAGGGACAATATGTCTTTCGAAAACCACGCTTATCGGAGAATTTTAAAAGGGAACTATGAATTTTTAAGAATTCTATATCTTTTGTCATAATTTGGTCTCCTTCATTTTGGTAGATTAAAGTGCTATGTAAAAAAGCCTAAAATTCTGTCTAAGAACTAGGAGAAGTTTATTCTAGCTTTGGTGGTCTATAATATTTGTATTTATTAAATATTGTAAATTAAATTTTTGAAATCTAATTAAATAATAATAAAATGTTTAGGAGGCTGAATAATTAATAAATCCGGAACTAAATAATCGATTTCACAATTTTTCCGTTTATGGAATTTTTCTATCAATTTCTAAACTAACATTGCCAATGTCCTGTCCTGTGCTTAATCTTAACAGGCAAGACTTTCAATAACTTCTTTTAATGGAAGTGAATTAATCCTTATTACAACCTCCATTGTGTAAAATTCGTGCTTTAGTATTGACGTCTAGAAAATGTTTTGAAAGACCTGAGTGTTAAATAAGTTTTGCATTCGTATTTGCATCCTTGAAACGCGGATCCTGAATCATAGGTAACCGCTCAATGAAATCTACAATAATGGCTAGACAGCCTAAATCATCGACCACTTTACCTCTAATAAAATAAATGCCCACGGAGCTTATATCATACTTTTCCGAGATTTTAGGAAAATGCACAGTGTCAAAAAACACACCTTCAGTATCTACGAAAGTACCAAAATGCATGAGTCGTTTATCTTTTGTAGGAGTTCCTTTAGCGGTGACTAAATTTCCACATATTGAAACTTGCTTGTTTATATAAGATTTCAAATCCCTAGCTTTTATGGATTCAGGAAATTCACAATCGATTAAATTAAACCTAGAAAACAATGGAAAGCCTAATAACTCCAGTTGATCATATGCATCTATTATCATTTCAGTAGATATTTTTGGCATGTCATAAGTAACTTGGTTTTGTTTGAATAATAATGGTTGGGGAGCTTTTGAAGCATTCTTATCCAATTTTAAATGAGCTTCCCACAATAATTCATGTTTATCCATACCGGTAAATCTAAATGCATCTATTCTAATAAGTATGATTAACTGCTCAATCCCCAAATGAATTCTGTCCATAAAATCCTCGAAATTTTCAAAATTACCGTACATTCCTCGTTCATTCAAGATCTTTTCAGAGGTTCTAAATTCAAGTGATTTTATCATGCCTAATCCTAGATAAACAGTCTTTCCCATGATGCTATTCCCATGATCACTTATGTTAATACAGGGTGCTTCGACTTTCCCACCTTGCAACCTAATTTCCTGAACATAAGTCTCGATATCATAAAACCCACCGCCATTATTTAATACAGCTGTCATAAATTCTAATGGAAAATATCTTTTGAGATATAGCGACTGATAACTTTCTACGGCATAAGATGCAGAATGACCCTTGGCGAATGCATATCCCGCAAATGCTTTGATTTGATCCCACACTTCATTTGTTAGACTCTGACTATATCCTTTTTGTAGACAGTTACTTATAAACTTTTTCTCAATTTGTTCGAATTGACCTTTAGATTTAACTTTACCTTTCATTCCCCTTCGAAGAATATCTGCTTCTGCCAAAGAAAGCCCTGCAAATTTATGAGCAACCTTTAATACATCTTCTTGATATACCATAACTCCGTAGGTATCATGAAGAACTTCTAGCATCACTGGATGCGCTTCTTTCCTTTTCTCGGGTATTCTATGTCTTAGAATAAATTCATTCTTCATTCCACCGTTAGAAACTCCAGGTCTAATTATACTACTGGCAGCAACGAGATTGAGATAGTCATTGGTTTGGAGTTTAGTCATCAAGGTTCTCATGGCTGGTGATTCTACATAGAATACTCCCATGCAATCGCCTGTATTAAGTAGTTTATTTATTTCAATATCATTTTTAAAAACATTTATATCATCTATATCAACTAAATGTGCTTCTGGTTGATTATAATTAATGATCTCTATCGTATCCTTAATTTTTGAAAGTCCTCTTTGGGCGAGGATATCAAATTTAAAAATACCTACTTCTTCAGCTATATTCATATCGAACTGAACAGTTTGAAAACCTTTAGGAGGCATAAATGTGCTCGTGTAGTAATTTATTGGTTTCTGAGTTATAATTATGCCTCCAGAATGCACACTCAAATAATTTGGAAATCCGTGAATATAATGCGCATATTTTTCAACTAATTTGATGTAGTCGCTACTGGAGCTTTTATCTACTTTGAAGCCTTTTAAATAATTGTCAATTTCTAATTTTGGTACACCAAAAACTTTGCTCAATTCTCTAATAACCGCACGATATTGAAAAGTAACATAGGTGCCCATTAATGCAGTATTTTTGAAGCGGGTAAATATATAGTTTGTAATATCATCTCTATCCTTCCAAGAAAAGTCAATATCAAAGTCTGGAGGGCTACTACGATATACATTTATAAAACGTTCAAAATAAAGATCAAGTTCTATAGGATCAACATTGGTAATCCCAATTATATACGCCACAACACTATTAGCTCCGCTACCACGTCCTATGTATGGATAATCTTTGGACCGTGCATATTCCAAAATATCATTATTAATTAAAAAGTAAGAAACAAAATCCATCTCCTTAATAGCCGCAAGTTCTTTTTCCACTCGCTCATAAACTTCTAAACTAGGGTTGTGATAACGATCTTTAATTTTACTGTAACAGAGCTCTTCCAGAATTATATAATCTGACACTTTATCTTTCTCATATATAATTTGATTTTGATTAACCCTATGGTCATCAAAGAAAAAATTTACTTTACAAGATTTCAATATTTTATCTGTGTTAAATAGTAGTTCAGGATATTCTTGGTACTTTATTTTTAACAGCTCTGGAGCTAAAATAATATCAAGCTTATTACCTTGCTCTGTGATTGGTACTTTGCTTAAAAGTGTATTTAAATCTATAGCGCGCAATAGTCTATGAGCATTAAAATCGGATTGATTTCTGAATGTAATAGTATGAAGTATCACCAACTTATCTCTCATCTCAGCAAATGGAGAAAACGGTAGTTTATTTAATTCCCTTATTGAAATACCAATAAACTCATGTGTCCTAAATTTATAAGATTTGAGCTCCATAGCCTTTTCGAAAGTATAAATACAGTAAACATTTTTCAAATCGGGTGCTTCTGATGGGAACATTAACTTATTATGTAGATGATGTGATATAAATTTATTTATTTCCAAAAACCCATCATTATTCTTAGCTAATAAAATATACAATTGATCCACTCCATTTCTTACATCTACGCCAATTACTGCATGAATATTTTCTTCTTGAGCAATTTTTATAAAATTTAAGCAGGCACTTGTGCTATTAATATCTGTAATGGCTAATTGTGTAACCCCATTTTCTTTAGCTAAATTTAATAGCTCACTCTCAGAAAATGTTCCGTAGCGAAGGGAAAAATAAGAATGACAATTTAAATACATTGTTAATAATTAGAAATACAAAACTAATTTAAAATTAGGAATTATTCCATAAATTTGGATAAATTCCAAATATGAATAAATCGATTATACATTTTGATCTGGATGCGTTTTTTGTGTCGTGTGAAAGAAGAATGGACAGTAGACTAAATAATAGACCCGTTATAATTGGAGGTACCGGAAATCGTGGAGTAGTTACTGCTGCTAGTTATGAAGCTAGGAAATTTGGTGTTCATAGCGCTATGAATATGCGCATGGCCAAGCAATTATGTCCAGAAGCAATCTATATTCGTGGGAATGGAAGTTTATACGGAAAGATGTCACAGGAGGTTACAAACATTTTGATGCAAGATTTACCTATTGTAGAAAAAGCTAGCGTGGATGAATTTTATGCCGATTTAACAGGAATGGATAAATTTTTTGGTTGCTATAAATTTGCTAAGGAATTACGCTCAAAAATAATTCGAGAAACTGGACTGCCAATATCTTTTGGTCTTTCCATCAATAAAACAGTATCTAAAGTTGCGACAGGAGAAGCAAAACCGAATAATCAAATAAATGTTGCTCAAGGTTATGAAAAAACTTTCCTAGCTCCACTATCTATCAAGAAAATACCAATGATAGGAGATAAGACATACGAAACATTCGCGCTACTTGGTATCCAAGATGTCGGTTTAGTACAAAAAATGCCAATTGAAAGATTAATTTCTGTATTTGGGAAAAACGGGAGAACTATTTGGGAACGATGTAACGGAATAGATGATAGTCCTATAAAACCATTCCATGAAAGAAAATCTATATCCAGTGAACGAACTTATGGTATAGATACATTTGATCAAGATATTATTAAAACAACAATTTTGGCAATGGCTGAAAATCTAGCATTTCAACTAAGACGTGGTAATAAGCTGGCTTCAACGATAATGGTGAAAGTTCGTTATTCAGATTTTCAAACATATACTAAGCAAATTAGCATAAAGCATACCTCGGCAGATCATATTCTTATTCCAGCAGTAACAGAGTTGTTTAATAAATTATATAACCGAAGAATTTTAATTAGGCTTGTAGGAGTTCGCTTTAGTGGTTTAGCTGATGGTCATTATCAAATAGATATGTTTGAAAACACTAATAAAACTGTGAACCTTTATAACGCAATGGATAAAATTAGAAATAAATATGGCGATCATTTAGTTAGACGGGCAGCTACACTAGGAGAAGGATCTAGAACTATTGGCAACCAAGGAAATCCTTTCGACGGTCGACCACCAATTTTATTAGCTCATCGACACCAGTAATAATGGTTTTTAAATCTAAAAAAAAAGGACTGAATGGAGAATTTAAACAAATTAATATCAATTGAAGTTGAACAAATCAAGTTGTTTATAATAATGTTTCTTTAGCTACTGGTTGAAGGATATATTCTTTATTAGTATCCAAACCTCGCTTATATAAATCACGGCTTACAGGATGGGCTGAAAAATCCTTTGAGGTAAATCCATTTTTCATTAATTCAGTGATATTTTCTTTGTTCAATCCTTCTCTAAACCATTCACTATAAAGTTCAGTATCTAATACCAATGGCATTCGTTTTTTTATATTATGAATTTCTTCAAAAAAATCGTTTGCTTCAGTCGTTAATATCGAACAAGTATAAGAATCGGAGGCTTTATCAATCTCTGAGTAAATACCAGCAAAGGCAAAAAGATCTCTCCCATCATCATATTCTTTGGACGGCATATAGCAAAAGTTAGGGATTGAAACTCCTTCTTCTTTATGAGGTTCAAAGAAGCCATCTACTAAAATTATGCACCGCTTATCCATCGCGCTATCCTTGGACAATCCGCTAAACAGAGTTTCACTTTTCGTATTAAGTGTGTTGTATTTTTTTCTAAAAGAACCGATATCACTTGAACCCCAATCTGGCACCAAACCCCATGCTGCCGGGTAGATTTTGCTAGCTTCATCCATTTTAATTATTTGCAGATTAGAATAGCTGAAACCCGATTTATGAAAATAGGGTTCATATTCATCGCTTACTTGAAA
>JBBSVD010000071.1:0-10500 GCA_038233835.1 Flavobacteriales bacterium
CCAAGGAAAGAAGTGGAATCCAGAAAAACCTTTTGGAATGACATTGATTCCTGGTGGCGCTTTTATTATGGGTAAGGCTGACGATGATATAGCTGACGCCAAAAATGCACCGCCTAAAACTGTTACCGTGCGTACATTCTATATGGATGAGACCGAGATCACTAATTCTGAATATAGACAATTTACCAATTGGGTACGCGATTCTATAGTTAGGATGAGATTGGCTATTGAAGCTGATTTTGAAGGAGCAACCGGTGGAGAAGATGGTATCGGTGAATTTGCATTTGTAGACTCAGATGAAGAGAACATGAGTGTTTATGAAAAATACATGTATGATAACTACACTCAGTTTTCTGAAGATTATCAAGGAAGAAAGCTTAATAAAGATGTTGATATCATTTGGGATACTCAGGATTATCCAGATGAAGCTTACGCAAGAGTAATGGATTCTATCTACATTCCTTTAGAGGAATCTTACAATGGACAAAGAACTATTGATGTTAAGAAATTGAATTTCAAATACCGCTGGATGGATATTCAAAAAGCGGCTAGATCTAAAACTCAAAAGAGAAGCGACTTTATAGTTACCGAAGAAGTAAATGTATATCCAGACACCACTGTTTGGATTAAAGATTTTAACTATTCTTATAATGAGCCAATGCATAATGATTATTATTGGCATACCGCCTTTGATGATTATCCTGTTGTAGGTGTTAGCTGGAAACAAGCTAAAGCATTTACACAATGGAGAACATTGTATCACAATGCATACAGAAAGAAAAAAGGAGATCAAGATGTACCTTTTTATAGATTACCTACAGAAGCTGAGTGGGAATACGCCGCGAGAGGTGGATTACAATCTGCAACTTATCCTTGGGGTGGACCCTATGCTAAAAATGACAGAGGTTGTTTTATGGCAAACTTTAAACCTTTAAGAGGAGATTACGCAGCAGATCAAGCGCTTTATACTGTTGAAGCCAAATCTTACGAACCGAACGATTATAATTTATATAATATGGCAGGTAACGTTGCAGAATGGGTGAATTCTTCTTACGATCCTGCAGCATATGAATATATGTCTTCTATGAACCCAGCTGTTAATGACGAAAATGATATGCGAAAAGTAGTTCGTGGTGGATCATGGAAAGATGTTGCTTATTTCTTGCAAGTGAGTACTAGGGATTATGAATATTCAGATACAGCAAGAAGTTATATTGGTTTTAGAACTGTACAAGATTACCTTGGTACAGATGTTACTCTAAACCAATCCTCAAAAAAATTAAAATAGAACTTTTAATAAGAACCCAAATTAATATCAATAACCAACAAGAAATAATTATTTAAAAACATGGCAAATTCTAGAACCACAAAGAAGATAACGAATATGGTGTACGGTTTAGGTGCATCGGTTGTAATTTTAGGAGCTTTATTCAAAATTATGCACTGGCCATTTGGTAATGCATTTTTAATTGCAGGGTTAATCACAGAAGCTTTGGTATTTGCTTATTCTGCTTTTGAACCTATAGATGATGATCTTGATTGGTCCTTAGTATATCCAGAATTGAGTGGGGGTCCGGCATCTGCAAGGCATAATGCGTTAATTGAAGAAGAGAAAGAAACTGAAGCTTCATTATCTAAGAAATTAGACTTGATGTTGAAGGAAGCTAAAATAGATGCTAACCTTATGGAGAGTCTTGGAACAAGTATCCGTAATTTTGAAGGTGCTGCTAAAGGAATTGCACCAACGGTGGATTCTATGGTTTCTCAAAGGAAATATAGTGAAGAATTAAGTGTTGCTGCTGCCCAAATGGAAACTTTGAACAATTTATATAAAGTTCAAGTTGAGTCTTCAGCTAGACAATCAGAGATCAACGAAGAAATTGCAGAAAATGCAGGAAAATTGAAAGATCAAATGAGTTCTATGGCTGCTAACCTATCTTCCTTAAATGGAGTATATGGTGGTATGCTTACTGCGATGAATGTTAATGGAAGAGCATAATTATTTAGTTGTAACGACTAGAATAGATCTAATAAAAAACTAAACTAATTATACATGGCGTCTGGAAAACAATCACCAAGACAGAAGATGATTAACCTAATGTACTTGGTTTTCATTGCAATGTTGGCTTTAAATATGTCCAAAGAGGTTCTTACCGCTTTTGGATTAATGAATGAAAAATTATCCGAATCTAATACCACTACTGCACAGAGAAATAATGCATTTCTTGCAGGATTAGAAGAGAAGGTTGGAGAGCAGCCTGCAAAATATAAACCTCTAAAAGAGAAAGCAGATAAAATTCATATTTTGTCTGAAGATTTCAATACTTATTTAGAAACTTTAAAATCTGATCTATTAGCAGATGTTGATGATAAAACCGAGTACGAAGAAATGGATAAATCCAACCAGTTGGATGAAATGTTTTTTCAAAGCGGGAGAATCAGTCCGAAAGGTCAAGAATTTTTAGATAAGATGAATGGTTTCAAAAGTGGAGTAGTATCTATTATTGGTAACGAAAAAGGATTCGATAAAATAGTACAGAATGTAAAAGCAGAATTCTCTACAGAATCTGTCAAGGTAGAAGGCGCGAATGTAGAATGGTTAAAATACCGTTACGAAGGATTTCCTTTGGTAGCGTCTATTACTCAACTTACACAAACGCAAGCAGATGTCAAGACCACAGAGAGTGAGATTTTATCTGCAATGTTGTCTGGACAGTTACAAAGCGAGGTTTCGCTAACAAATTATGAAGCTATTGTTGTTCCTTCTAAAACTGCATTTTTTAGTGGAGAGAATTTTAAAGGTAAAGTGGTTTTAGGTAGAGTAGACAAAACTTTAAAGTTTGACAATGTTGTTGTAAATGGTAGAAAAGTTGAAAGTTCTGAAGCTGGACAAGTTGTTCTAGATTTTCCTGCAGGAAATGTTGGAGAACAAGAGATTAAAGGTGAGATTCAATTTAAAGAAGGAGACTCTGTCGTTAAAATTCCAATTACTAGCTCCTATGCGGTAATTCCAAAACCTAACTCTGCGGTTATTTCTGCAGATAAAATGAATGTGGTATATCGTGGGGTTCAAAACCCAATGACTATCTCCATTCCTGGAGTTGCAAGTGTAACGGCGAATGCTCCTGGTCTTAGACAGGTTGGTAGCGCTGGTAATTATATGATGGATGTAACCACATTGCAAGCTAGAGAAGTTACAATTAGTGTAAGCGGTAAATTGCCTGGTGGTGAAACGGTTTCAGATAAGAAAGCGTTTAGAGTAAAAGATATTCCAAGACCAGTTGGTACGATTCGTGGAGAGGATGGTTCTGTGAAAATGCAACGTAACAGTTTAGAGATTTCTGAAGTAGGAGCAATTCTTCCAGATTTCGATTTTGAAATTGGTTTGCGAGTAACAGGATTCAGTTTCAAAGTTTCTGGTCAGCCTACTATTAAAGTGAATGGTGGAAGATTAGATGCTTCTTCTAAAGCAGCCTTAAGACGTGCGGGAAGAGGAGAAACAGTACAAATATTTGATATTGAAGCTCAATTGGCTACCAATAGCGGATATAAACTTAAGAAAGTATCTCCCGTATTTGTGGAGTTAACAAACTAATAAAATCAATACAATGAAGTGGAATCAGATTTTGATTGGTGTATTCGGGTTATTGCTAACAGGCTCTTCTTTTGGGCAAGCAAATCTTTTGAATGCTACTACTCCAGATGAGATAGGAAAATTATCTGATGCAGAACTGGCTGTAAAAAAGGAAAGTAAACCTTTGGAGTATGGTTATGTAGATGATAGAGATGTACTTTGGTCCAAAAATGTTTGGGAAATAGTAGATCTTGATGAGCGTGTGAATTTCCCGTTATATTACCCAATAGATACCAATAATATTGGTTCTAGCAGAAGATCATTGTACGATGTGCTTTTAACAGGTATTAAAGCTGGAAAGATCGAGAATATCTATGCAGATTCTTATTTCAACGAAAAGAGAACCTTAAACGATATTAGTGCAGCTATTTCCAAGATTGATACAACAGATCTTGGGGTTGAGCAATATAACGCAGGAGAGGAGATAGATCAACAGTTTATAAATAGAAGAGATATTACCTCTGCAGATATCGCAGAATATCATATTCGTGGAATGTGGTATTTCGATAAGCGTCAAGCTGAATTAAAATATAGAATTTTGGGAATAGCGCCTGTTGCTCCCGATGTGAATTTTATTGATGATGAAACACCGACTTTAGTTGAATTGTTCTGGGTTTGGTTTCCAGATGCTAGAGAAGTACTTTTCGATAATAATGCTTTTAACGGCAGTAATACAGCTTCCTCTATCACTTTTGATCACTTGCTAAATGCAAGAAGATTCAATGCAGTTATCTATAAAGAAGATAATGTTCAAGGTGATCGTGAAGTAGACGAATATATAGCGGAAAATGCTTTTATGCAATTACTGGAGTCTGAAAGGATCAAAGAACGTATTCGAAATTTTGAACAAGATATGTGGAACTATTAAATTAGTTCTTAGTTAAATATACAAACGCTCCGGATCTTTCCGGGGCGTTTTTTAATTCTATCCTATGTTAGATTATATTATTATTGGTGCTGGATTAAGTGGAATTGCTGTTGCAGAGCAGTTGATCTCCAGAGGCAAAAAGCTGATGGTGTTCGATGATAATTCACAGGCCTCTTCCACAGTTGCGGGAGGTATTTACAATCCTGTTATTTTGAAAAGATTCACCTTAGCCTGGAATGCAGATGAGCAATTAGAGAAAGCGCTTCCTTTTTATAAAAATTTAGAGCGAAAATTGAATGTTTCACTGATCAAGGATTTGCCAATTTATAGAAGATTTCATTCTGTAGAAGAACAAAATGATTGGTTCTCTTCAATGGATAAGTCAGCATTAAGTAAATTTTTGGATGAAAAATTGGTTTCAGCTCTAAATAAGCATATTCCCTCCTCCTTTTCTTTTGGGCATGTTAAGCATACGGGAGTTATAAATACCGAACTTTTATTAGAAACTTATAGAGATTATCTCCTTTCAATCAATTCTTTTAAGAATGAAACCTTCAATTATTCAGATATAAAAATAACTGAAGATGGATGTACTTATAAAAATTGGCGAGCTAAGAAAATTATCTTTTGTGATGGCTTCGGATTAAAGAAGAATCCATTTTTCAATTATTTGCCGCTTCAAGGGAACAAGGGTGAATATTTAATTATTAAAGCTGAAGATTTAAAACTGGAAGTCGCTGTAAAAGCTTCAATATTTATTATTCCCTTGGGCAATGATCTTTACAAGATAGGTGCAACCTACAACAATTGGGATAAAACTAAAGTGCCAACTTCAGAAGGAAAAAATTATCTTTTGAATAAATTAAAGGGTTTTCTCACTTGTAAATTTGAAGTAGTAGATCAAATTGCTGGTATACGCCCTGCAACAAACGATAGAAAGCCACTTGTAGGGAAACATCCTAAATATGAAAATATGTATTGTTGTAATGGCTTTGGAAGTCGAGGAGTATTAATAGCTCCTACGGTGGCTTCAGAATTAATTAACTACATAGAAGATTCGGTAGCACTTTCAGAAGAAATAGATATAATTAGATATGCTAAATTATATCAGGCGGCTTCATCATAACTTAGAAACATATTTATCCAGATATTGCGGGACAAACGAATTATATATGGCATTAAAACAATTAGGGTTAACGTAATTGCTAAAAAAGTGCTAACTAAACCGCTTCCAAAAAATAAATGAGCTATTATAAATGTAGCAACAGATACTGCAACTCCCAAGGCATAGCTCACGTACATTGCACCAAAGAAAAAAGAAGGTTCCATTTTATATTTTGTTCCGCAATTGGAACATTTTGCGTGCATTTTAAAAATATTTTGCAGCTTATACGGGTTAGGATCCTTGTACATACTTTCCTCCTGACATACCGGGCAAGTGCCTGTGAGTATACTATATGATTTTGAGCCCTTTAAGAAATGCATTTCTATTTTTTTAGTATTGTAAAAATAGGCATCTTTGCAAAAAATTTAGAGTAAAATAATGCTTAACATTCATAATTTATCTATTTCATTTGGAGGCGAGAGTTTGTTTGATGAAATTACCTTTAGACTTGGCGCCGGAGATCGCGTAGGTTTAATTGGTAAGAACGGTGCGGGAAAATCTACAATGCTTAAAATCCTTTCGGGGGAACAAGAAGCAGATACAGGGCAAATAGCTAAAGACAAGGAACTTAAAATAGGTTTCCTGAAGCAGGATATAGATTTTATTCAAGGTAGAACTGTGATCCAAGAGGCGCAACAGGCCTTTGTGGAGATAAAGGCGATGGAGAAAAAGATCGATTTTATCAATGAGCAACTTGCTACTAGGACCGATTACGAAAGTGATGCTTACACGCAAATAATACAAGATCTTAGTGAAATAACCCATCAATATGAAATTATTGGAGGTTATAATTATCAAGGAGAAACCGAAAAAGTACTTATCGGACTTGGTTTTGAGCGTGATAAATTTGACAAACTTACGGATACATTTTCTGGAGGTTGGAGAATGCGTATTGAGTTAGCTAAACTATTGCTTCAGAGCAATGACATATTGCTATTGGATGAGCCAACTAACCACTTGGATATAGAATCTATTATTTGGTTGGAATCATTTTTAACTAATTATCCTGGTTGTGTGATTATTGTATCTCACGATAAGATGTTTCTTGATAATGTTACCAATAGAACTATTGAGATCTCATTAGGGAAGATCTACGATTATAAAAAGCCGTATTCAGAATACTTGGTGCTAAGACAAGAATTAAGAGAGCAACAATTGGCTTCTCAAAAGAATCAGGCGAAACAGATCGAGCAAACAGAAAAGTTGATTGAGAAATTTCGAGCTAAAGCTTCCAAAGCCTCTATGGCGCAATCGCTAATCAAGAAATTGGATAAGGTTGACAGAATTGAAGTAGATGAAGATGATAATGCAGTGATGAATCTGCGTTTTCCAGTCTCCTTGCAACCAGGTAAAATTGTTGTTGAAACAGAAGGTATTGGAAAAGCGTATGGAAATGTGCAGGTGCTGGAGGAAATAGATTTATTGATCGAGCGAAGTAGTAAAATTGCTTTTGTTGGACAGAACGGACAAGGGAAAACCACGCTTGCCAAGGTAATTGTTGGTGAGATTGGGCATACTGGAAAGCTGAAGTTAGGTCATAATGTGCAGTTAGGATATTTTGCACAGAACCAGGCAGACGAGTTGGATGGTGAAAAAACGGTATTAGACACCATGATAGACGCAGCTACAGAGTCTACTAGGAGCAAAGTAAGGGATATGTTAGGTTCGTTTCTTTTTAGAGGAGACGAAGTTAGCAAAAAGGTGAAAGTTCTTTCTGGAGGAGAAAGAAATAGATTGGCTCTATGTAAATTATTGCTTCAGCCTTTCAACGTCCTTATTATGGATGAGCCAACCAATCACTTGGATATTAAATCTAAAAACGTATTAAAAGAAGCCTTGAAGGGATTTGAAGGAACGCTAATTATTGTTTCTCATGATAGAGATTTCCTTCAGAATTTAACTCATTCTGTTTATGAGTTCAAGGACAAAAAGATCAGGGAATATTTAGGAGATATAGATTATTATTTGGACCAGCGCAATGTTGAAAATATGCGTGCGATCGAAAAAAAGGACAAAGTTCAGAAAGATGTTTCCAATAACACCAATTCTAAACAATCCTATAACGATCAGAAAAAATATAAATCTCTTCAGAATAAGTTGAGTAATACTGAAGCGAAGATAAATAAGCTGGAAAAAGAATTAAAAACGAAGGATCTTGAAATGGCTACAGATTATAATAAGGCTATTGCAAAACCTCATTTTTTAGAGAATTATAAGAAAAAGAAAAAAGAATTGGAGTCTCTTATGAAATCTTGGGAACAGCTTCAAGAGGAATTGGAGATCATATCTTAGGCATTTTAAGAAAATTAATTGCATTGTTGATTATACGCTTTTTACTTATACTAATCTACCTATAATTAAAAGTAAGTAATGCTTTAAATTATTCTTTCTATCCTAAGAGTGATTCTGGTTATAGCAGCTATTTTTGATGCCAAATCAATTATAAAAAGCAATACTTAAGAAAAGCCTTCGGCTAAAAAGATATTAAAACGGTTTACGTACAAAGGGTTAATAATGGGACGGTTCCCATTGTTATTCCTGCAAAAGGTACTATTATTGGTTTACATAAAACCAATCTTTTTTCTGAAGTAAAAGGCTAAGAACTTAGCAAAATACGATGCTAAATTTGCTGAGCTTCAGGTGTTACAACTAACTGGGCAGCTACTTAACTTGGAATTTTAGTTATTTATAAATCGAAAATACAATTAGATGCTAGAGCATGAATTTCAATGTCCATATTGTTGGGAGAGTATTAGCATGCTCTTAGATACTTCAATTTCTAAACAAACTTATATAGAGGATTGTGAGATCTGCTGTAACCCGATAGAAATTACCCCGGTATTCTTGGATAATAAATTACAATCCTTCGAAGCAATTAATATTGAGCAATAGTTTATGATTTAACAATTCTAATAAGACACATCATGACTTATTAACTATATTTATATGGACTTAATAATTAAGATGATTTATACTTTCGAATTTGCAGAAGATACGGTTGGGATTATGATAAAATCGAAAGTTGATAGTCGACTTATTGATGAAGTTCATAATGCAATTATAGATAAGTTGAAAGTAAATGAAACCATAAATTTGTTTATAGAAATAGAGCCAGGAAACAATATTACCATATCTGCGCTATTAAAAGATCTAAAGTTTAAGTCAGAGCATTCAAGTCAGTTTAAAAAAATTGCTGTTGTAACAGACTTAAAATGGTTTCACAGTTTAATGGAAATCAAAGACTTGGTAATGGATGCAGAAGTGAAAACTTTTGACCATAAAAATAGGTTGAAAGCCATAAACTGGATAGCCGAATAATTTTTTTAAAAAATCTTTGCAGAAGTAGAAAACTCTTGTATATTTGCCATCCGATAGCGCAGCAAGGAATGATTAATGAAGAGCTGAAACATCGAATAACTTGAAATTCTGAAATTACAATATATCGCGGGATAGAGCAGTAGGTAGCTCGTCGGGCTCATAACCCGAAGGTCACTGGTTCGAGTCCAGTTCCCGCTACTAGGAAAGACAAGGCTTCACAGAAATGTGGAGCCTTTCTTGTTTCTATTGGGTACAGAATAGGTACAGAATAAGTTCATTTTCGTTGGGTAATATTGTTTAATCTCCTTTGAACTTTTTTATTATTAAATTTTATGAATTTGCTTTTTGCAATGCAGAAAGCAAGCAAGGATCAAGTCAATAACTTTTGAGATTGATCCGTTGTTAGTCTAAATAGGAAAAAATCTAAGTTCCTAACCGCTCTGAACTTTGCTCTAAAATTTTTATTGGCTCAATTTGTTATCGAATTTATAGAACGAAAAAGGCTGCCTTTGATTAAAAGCAGCCTAGTAGTATGTTACTAAAAAATAATTCTTAAGCCATTTCTGAGATTACGGCTTCTGAAAATCGTTGCATCTCCTCCATTTGTGGACTAGCCTGCAACAAGAAGAAATCTACCCCTGCATTTTCAAATTCATGAATTCGATCCTGAACCTGGGAAACAGATCCTGTAAGGCCGGCCCTAAGGCCTCTATTTGAAACCGAATAATCCTGCAAAGAAAGCTTGCTTTCCAGTTGCGTATTTTCAACCCATTGCTGATAATTTTTGTAACTGGCGGAAGAAGCTTCCACATTGGAAATCCTTTCAATTTCCCGCTTTGCCTCCTGTTCATTGTTTCGTACAATGGAATAAGCAGCTACTCCGAATTTCATGGGTTCCAGTCCTAATTTTTCCCTGCGCTGCTTCATGTCATCAATACGTTTCTTAATTCCTTCGGGAGAATCGCCATGCATGACATAGCCGTCGCATTGAGTACTGATCATAGTTTTAGCCGCCTCAGACTCTCCGCCCGCGTATAAAAAGGGCTTTTTAGATGGTTTTGGTTGCAAAATATTATCCTGCACCTGGTAATAATCACCCTGAAAAGAAACTTGATCTTCTTTCCAAAGGCGGGTGATTACTTCTATCCATTCGCTGGTACGCGCATAACGATTGTCGTGTTCATCAAATTCAATTCCGTACTTATCTGCTTCGGCTTTCCACCAAGAAGCAACCACGTTGAGAGAAATTCTGTCATTGCTGATGTGTTCCAGATTTGCTACCGCCTTTGCCAACAAAGCAGGATTATGGTACGTAGGCCTTACTGCCACCATAATTTCTAATTCTTTGGTTACCGCTGCCAATGCAGCTGCAGTAGACCAAGCATCAAGTGAAGGAGCTTCTTCTCCTTTTATATCATTCAAATATAACTCTGCAATAAGGGAAAGGCTATAGCCCCAGTCTTCGCTCTTTTGAGCCAGTTCCTTAATATAATCCCAGGAAATGGTCATATTCTC
>JBBSVD010000072.1:0-10410 GCA_038233835.1 Flavobacteriales bacterium
GTGCTATTTTTGTAAAGAATGGCTTGCTTTTTGAATAGTCAAAATTACATATATTTTTTTAGCTTCCTTTTGGGAAATTAAAAAAATAAGTCATTAAAATATTTGCCCTAACCGAATCGTTAACTTCATATGAAAACTAACATACTTAAAGTTTTAATTTTATTAGTAACAGGAGTATTAATTACTGCCTCAACACCACCGAACAAAAATTACACCGCAAAATCTAAATTTGTAGTTGTTTTAGATGCTGGTCATGGTGGAAAAGATCCTGGGAATAGAGGAGGGGGATTTCAGGAAAAAGATATTGCCCTGAGTATTATATTAAAGATTGGTGCCGAGTTAGAGAAGAATAAGGATTTTAAAATAATTTATACTCGAGATAAAGATGTTTTTATCCCTTTAGATAAGCGTGCTGAAATTGCTAACGATGCAAATGCAGATCTTTTTGTTTCTGTTCATTGTAACTCACACAGTTCTCAGGCTTTTGGTACAGAAACTTTTGTTCTGGGTTTGAGAAGGAGTAATGACAATTTAGAAATTGCTAAACGAGAGAATTCTGTTATCTACCTAGAGGAGAATTATGAAGTTACTTATAACGGTTTTGATCCTAATTCTCCTGAATCTTCTATAGGCATGACCATTATGCAAGAAGAATATCTTGACCAGAGCATCTTATTGGCAGATTTTGTTCAGAAAAAATTCACAAACGGTCTTCAACGCAACAATCGTGGAGTAAAACAGGATGTGTTTTTAGTGCTTCGTGAAACTTTTATGCCAAGTGTTTTAATTGAAACAGGATTTTTAACTAATAAAGAAGAAGGCCCATTTTTAAATAGCACTTCCGGACAAACTAAAATGGCAGATGCCATTGTAGATGCCATTAATGATTATAGCAACAGTATTAATTTAACGGTATTAGATAACTTAGAGAAAAATGCTCCAGCAAAGGTAACAGTCAATGAGAGCAAAATTGAAGTGTTCAAGGATAACTACCAAGGCATTACTTTTAAAGTGCAATTAGCAGCAAGTGCTAAAAAGCTTGAGACAAAATCTTCCAACTTTAAAGGTTTAACTCCAGTATTTAGGGAAAAAGAAGGGAAACTTTATAAATATTATTTTGGTGCTACTTCCAGTTATTCTCAAATTCAAAAATTACATCAAGAAGCAAAAACTAAAGGCTATAATACAAGTTATTTAGTAGCTTTTAAGGATGGAGAGAAGATTACAGTTAATGACGCGTTAAAATCACAGGGCAAATAGAAGTACTTTCCTATATTTATTTCTAAATTTGTACGTATTCTAAAAAAAATTGCTTTTGAAATATTCTAGAGAGGTTAAAACTGGTATCCTAGCTGTGATTGCCATTGTGATATTAATATTTGGTTATAGTTATCTAAAAGGGAAAAATCTTTTGGACTCAAGTCGAGAGTTTCATGCGGTTTATGCCGATGTTGAAGGGCTCTCCCAATCTTCTGCTGTAACTATTAACGGTTTAAAAGTAGGGCAAGTAAATAAAATTGACTTCTTAGACGGAACGGGAATCCTTTTGGTGACCTTTAGTGTGGACAGCGATTTTAAATTTTCAAGAAATAGTTTGGCTCAAATATATGGAGGTGGACTAATTGGAGGAAAATCCCTTGCAATTGTTCCAGATTACGAATCTAAAATTATGGCTAAGTCTGGAGATACCTTACCAAGTGATATAGAAGAAGGGATCATGGAGTTAGTTAATGAGCGTCTAACACCTCTTCAAGTAAAAGTAGAAAGAGTAATTGTAAGTGCAGACTCTTTGCTTAATGCTTTTAATCAAGTTTTAAACTCCGAAACTAGAAATAACATTGCTGCTACTTTCGACGACTTAGCAGAAACTGTAAGATCTTTTAAAGGGACTGCGCAATCTCTAAACGGAATTGTAGCAGGAAATTCAGAAAAATTAGATAGAACCTTTGCTAATCTAGATGAAATGTCAGGGAACTTCAACAAGTTTTCTGATACTCTTGCACAGGTAGATCTAAATGGAATGACCAAAAATCTTGAAAAGGTAATTGCAGATTTTGAGCAATTATCCAGCAATCTGAATAATGGTAAAGGTACTGCAGGTAAACTTCTAAATGACGATGCTGTTTATGACAATCTGGATAGAGCTACTAAGCAATTAGAAGAATTACTTCAAGATCTAAAATTGAATCCTAAACGATATGTTCATTTTTCCTTATTCGGTAAAAAACCGGAATCATATCAACCTCCAAAAGATTCTCTAAAATAGAATAACTTATGCAACTTATTGCTCAAATTGCCTTTCTTGTTGTTCTAGTAGCGGGTATTGCCTTTTTTACTAGAAATATTCGTCGCGTGATCCGTAACGTGAAATTAGGTAGAAAAGTAGATCGTTCCGATAATCCTGGTGAACGATTTGCTAAAATGGCAAAGGTAGCTATGGGACAATCTAAAATGGTTAAAAAACCATTTGCCGGATTTCTTCACATTATAGTATATTTAGGTTTTATAATTATAAATATTGAGGTTTTAGAGATCATTATCGATGGTGTTTTTGGGACACACAGAATCCTTGCATTTTTAGGTTCTGGTTATAACTTCTTAATAGGAACTTTTGAAATTTTAGCCTTTTTAGTATTTGTTGGAGTAGTCATCTTTTGGTTAAGACGTAATCTAACCAATATATACAGGTTCCTTGGTAATGAATTAAAAGGTTGGCCAAAGAATGATGCTAATTATATTCTATATTTCGAAATGGTTCTAATGATCCTTTTCTTAACCATGAACGCGGCAGACCTCCAATTACAGCTGATTGGAGCTCAACATTATGCTCAGGAAAGTGGAGTGATTATGGGTTCTTTTCCTATTAGTCAATTTTTATCTCCTTTATTTGAAGGCCTTACAGAAGGAACTTTAATTATTATTGAACGTACCGCGTGGTGGTTACATATAGTAGGAATCTTATTCTTTTTGAATTATTTATACTATTCAAAACACCTTCATATTTTATTGGCTTTTCCCAATGTTTATTTATCTAAGCTTACTGTTCAAGGGAAGTTTGACAATCTAGAAGCGGTTACAAATGAAGTAAAGTTAATGATGGATCCAGATGCAGATCCCTACGCGATGCCTGCGGAAGGTGCAGAAGATGAAGTACCGGAGAAATTTGGAGCTTCAGATGTGATGGATCTTAATCAAGTTCAGCTTTTAAATGCCTATACCTGCACCGAGTGTGGCAGATGCACTGCAGAATGTCCTGCAAACCAAACTGGTAAGAAATTATCTCCTAGGAAGATAATGATGGATACCAGAGATAGATTGGAAGAAGTTGGAAACATTATTAATGAGAAAGGTAGTTTTGCAGACGATGGCAAGCAATTGCTGGACAATTATATCTTGAGAGAAGAACTTTGGGCATGTACAACTTGTAATGCCTGCGTAGAGGCTTGCCCTATAGGAATAGATCCACTATCTATCATTTTAGATATGAGACGTTATTTGGTGATGGAGCAAAGTGCTGCGCCTTCAGACCTTGCAAATGCAATGACCAATATTGAAAATAATGGTGCGCCTTGGCCATATAATCAAATGGATAGATTGAACTGGGCTAATGAGAAATAGTATTCATCCTATTATTTAAATGACTCAATATAAGTAACTAAAATACATATCCTTATATAAAATTAAGGTTGTAAATTATATAAAAAGTTTTATAAAATGACAGAAGCAATTAAAGTTCCAACAATGGCAGAATATATGGCTCAAGGTAAAAAGCCGGAGGTTTTATTTTGGGTAGGTTGTGCCGGAAGTTTTGACGATCGTGCTAAACGAATCACTAAAGCTTTTGTGAAACTATTGCATGAAGCAAAGGTAGATTTTGCGGTTTTAGGGACAGAAGAAAGTTGTACAGGAGATCCTGCAAAGCGCGCTGGAAATGAATTTCTTTTCCAGATGCAAGCTGTCACAAATATTGAAGTTCTCAATGGTTACGAGATCAAAAAAGTAGTTACTGCATGTCCTCATTGTTTTAATACATTGAAAAATGAATATCCAGCCTTGGGTGGGAATTATGAAGTGATGCATCATACTACCTTTCTAAAATCTCTTCTAGAGGAAGGAAGACTTAAAGTGGAAGGTGGTAAATTTAAAGGAAAACGAATTACCTTTCATGATCCTTGTTATTTAGGACGAGCAAATAATGTGTATGAAGCTCCGAGAGATCTGCTTAGGAAATTGGAAGTGGAACTTATAGAAATGCGCAAGTGTAAGAAAAACGGTTTATGTTGCGGCGCCGGTGGTGGCCAAATGTTTAAAGAACCAGAACCTGGAAATAAAGATGTAAACATAGAACGCACAGAACAGGCAATGGAGGTAAAACCAGATATTATTGCTGCCGGATGTCCTTTTTGTAATACCATGATGACCGATGGTGTTAAAAATAAGAATCAAGAAGACAACATTGAAGTTATGGATGTTGCTGAAATGATTGCAAACGCACATGATCTTTAAACCGGATCTTCACCAAAAATTTTACATTTATTTAACGCTATAACTGGCAATTCACCTTGTATTTTAGTGGTACTATATTTGAAGCTATGCCTTTATTAAAGTAGCTTTGTAAAAATATAATCCCATAAAATATGTTTGTACCCTTTTCGGATCTTCCAGACTCTTCGCGAGTATGGATATACCAATCCAACAGATCATTTTCAGATCAAGAACTTCAGGAAATAAACTCGAAATTAGAAGAATTTATCACTCAATGGACTGCCCATGGTGCAGATCTAAAGGCTTCATTCGAAATTAAGTACAAACGCTTCATTACTTTAGCATTAGATCAAAAATTAAATGCTGCCACAGGCTGTTCTATAGACTCTTCAGTAAAATTCATTCAACAATTGGAAAAAGATTATAATGTAGATCTTTTAGATAAGATGAATGTGAGTTACAAACAAGGTGAATTTGTTGCCTTTAAGACCTTAACCGATTTTAGAAAAATGGCTAAGGAAAAAGCAGTGAGTAAAAATACTATAGTATTCAATAATTTGGTAAATACTAAAGCCGAATATCTTGAGGAGTGGGAAGTTCCAGCATCCGATAGCTGGCATAATCGATTTTTAAAATAAATATGTGAATGAAAATTCCCCAATTTTATTCAGTTTTATTTCTTCTATTTATTTGTGCTCTCCAAAATTCTAATGCTCAAAATAACAATCCGTTAATCTCGAAAGATTTTAAAGAGCAAAAAATTTGGGTAGATAGTATTTATAATTCCATGAGCCTTCAAGAAAAGGTTGGGCAATTGTTCATGGTAGATGTTTTTTCCAATAAAGGTAAAAGGGAAATAGATAAGACTCAGGAATTGATTACCGAACAACATATTGGTGGAATTATTTTTTCCAAAGGTGGTCCTATGCAACAAGTTACCTTAAATAATGAATTTCAAGAGCTTTCAAAAACACCACTTTTAATTGGTATGGATGCCGAATGGGGTCTTGCTATGAGGCTAGATTCTACTTTTGCATTGCCTTGGAACATGACATTGGGTGCTATACAGGATCTTAAATTGATAGAAGAAGCTGGTGCTGCTATATCTCGAAATGCCAAACGGTTAGGCGTTCATATAAATTTTGCTCCAGTAGTAGATATCAATACAAATCCGAACAATCCAATAATTGGTAATCGCTCCTTTGGTGAGGAAAAGATAAATGTAACTTTAAAATCGGTTTCCTTCATGAGAGGGATGCATAAGGAAGGAATTCTTTCTAGTGCAAAGCATTTTCCCGGACATGGGGATACCAAACGAGATTCTCATAAATTCCTGCCAATCATTAACTTTTCAAAAGGAAGATTAGACAGTGTAGAATTCTATCCATTTAAAAAACTTATTAAGGAAGGGGTTTCCAGTATTATGGTTGCACATTTAAATATTCCAAGTTTAGAAGCTCAGGAAAACGTACCCTCGTCATTATCTAAAAGCATAGTTACAGATCTACTTAAAAAAGAACTCAACTTCCACGGACTTATATTTACAGATGCTCTCAATATGAAAGGGGCTTCAAATTATAAGAATCCAGGCGAGATAGATCTGGCTGCATTCATGGCAGGAAATGATATTCTTTTGATATCCGAAGATGTTAAAAAAGCATCAATGAAGATCTTGGATTCATATAACGATGGAACTATTACGGAAGAGCGATTAGCGCATTCTGTTAGAAAAATATTATTTGCAAAATATAAGGCTGGATTAAATCATTATAAACCTGTAGAAAAAGAATATTTAGTAGAAGAACTAAACACAATAAAGGATAAGGTTCTCTATGACAAGCTTATAGAAAATGCGATAACCATTATCAAAAATGATAAGGCTATTTTGCCAATAAATGAATTGGACACTAAAAAGATAGCTTATGTGAATTTTGGTGATGATGATGGAGCTCCATTTTATTATCAACTTGCTAAATATGCAAAGATAGATTGGGTTAAGGGTCACAGCTTAGAAGAATTACTAGAAAAATTAAAATCTTACAATCAGGTGATTATTGGTTATCACAAATCGAATGCTTCACCGTGGGCAAAATATGCTTTTGATAAAACAGAACTAACTTGGATCCATGAGATAGCTAGAAATAACCGTACTATTTTAGATGTTTTCACAATACCTTATGCGCTCAAGGATCTCAATTCCAGCAGCAATTTAGAAGGAATTGTGGTGAGTTACCAAAATTCTAAAGCAGCTCAGGAAAAATCAGCTCAAATTATATTTGGAGCTTTGGATGCAAAAGGAAGATTACCGGTGAGTATTAGTGAGGAATTTCCTGCTGGGACAGGTTATTTTACCAAAAGCATCGAAAGATTATCTTATGGATATCCAGAAGCTGTTGGTATGAATTCTTATAAACTTCAGAAAATAGACTCCTTAATCAATCGTGCGATAGATGAAGGGATGACGCCTGGTGTGCAGATAGTAATTGCAAGAAAGGGAAAAGTGATCTATCAAAGGAATGCAGGTTATCACACTTATGAAAAAAATATTAAGGTTACCGACTCTTCTCTTTATGACTTGGCTTCGTTAACTAAGATTTTGGCTAGTTTGCCAGTGATCATAGAGCTGGAAGAGGCAGGAGATCTTAAATTCAATTCTAAATTGGGCGATCTTATGCCAATATTTAAAGGCTCGGACAAGCAAAATATCAAGTTGCAGGATATGCTTATGCATTATGCGCGGCTAACTCCATGGATCCCATTTTATGTTTCAACGCTGGATAGAAAGACAAAAGAAAGATCTGGAGACTATTATAGGGAAGAGCCTACAAAAGGTTTTAATATGAGAATTGCAGATAAAATGTTCATGAGAGATGATATTGGAGATACCATCTTGAAAATTATAAGAGATAGTAAACTTGAGCCAAAATTGGCCTATAGATACAGTGATCTACCTTTCTATATTATGAAATACTATATAGAGAATCATTACAACGCATCTTTAAGCACGTTAACAAAGGATCACTTTTATAAATCTTTAGGCGCAAGCACCATTACTTTTACACCATTAGATTTTGTAGATTCTCATAGAATTGTTCCTACCGAAGAAGATAAATTATGGAGAAAGCAGGAAGTTCTTGGTTATGTACATGATCAAGGTGCTGCAATGCAAGGTGGAATTGGTGGGCATGCGGGATTATTTAGTAATGCAATAGATGTTGCTAAAATTATGCAACTCTATCTTAATGGTGGCACTTATGGTGGGAAACAATATTTTAAACAAGAAACGCTGGATAAATTTAATACCTGTTATTATTGTGAACAAAATGTAAGGAGAGGTGTTGGATTCGACAAACCACAATTAGGATCTTCCGGTCCAACTTGTGGCTGTGTATCTCTTTCAAGTTTTGGACATACTGGTTTTACAGGAACTTTGGCTTGGGCAGATCCCGATAAAGAAATAGTTTATATCTTCCTTTCTAATAGAACTTATCCAGATGTGAATAACAGAAAGCTGATAAGAGAAGATATTCGAGAGAAGATACAAAGTGTGATTTACGAATCTATAGATTTTTAATTTATGAAAATAGGTATTGTTTGTTATCCAACATTTGGTGGAAGTGGTGTTGTAGCAACAGAATTGGGAATGGAACTTTCTAAAAGAGGCCATGAGATTCATTTCATAACTTACAAACAACCTGTTAGATTAGAACAACTAACCGGAAATATTAAATTTCATGAGGTTACTGTTCCAGAATATCCATTATTCCACTTTCAACCTTACGAATTAGCTTTAAGTAGTAAATTGGTTAACATGGTAAAACTTCATGAAATTGAGGTCTTACATGTGCACTATGCCATTCCTCATGCCTATGCAGGATATATGGCCAAAAAAATATTAGAGGAAGATGGGATCTATATTCCAATGGTTACCACGCTTCACGGTACAGATATCACTTTAGTTGGAAGTCATCCTTTCTATAAACCAGCAGTTACTTTCAGTATAAATAATAGTGATGTGGTAACTTCGGTTTCTCAGTCCTTAAAAGATGATACTTTAAAGCTTTTCAAAATTAGAAAAGAGATAGAAGTAGTTCCCAATTTTATAGATGTTTCTAAATTTAATAACGGATTTACAAATTGTCAACGTTCGTTGATGGCAGAGGAAGATGAGAAGATCATATCTCACGTAAGTAACTTTAGAGGGGTAAAACGTATTATGGATGTTATCCAGATCTTTTACAACATTCAGAAAACAATAAAATCTAAACTTATTATGGTTGGCGAAGGACCGGAAAAGGAAAAATCCGAAGCTTTAGTTCAAGATTTAGGCATTCAAAATAATGTGATCTTTCTAGGACAAAGTAATGAAGTAGACAAGATCTTGTGTTTCTCTGACCTGTTCTTGCTTCCATCAGAAAAAGAAAGTTTTGGATTAGCGGCTTTAGAAGCTATGGTTAATGGTGTTCCGGTTATTTCGAGTAACAGCGGTGGATTGCCTGAAGTTAATATTCATGGTTATTCCGGATATTTAAGTAATGTAGGTGATATAGCTGAAATGACCGCAAATGGAATTAAGATTCTTGAAAATGAAACTACCCTAGCAAAATTCAAATTAAATGCTAAGGAACAAGCTAAAAATTTCGATTTACATAAGATAGTTCCTATATATGAAGCTTTATATGAAAAGGCTATTTTAGAAATTGAAATGAAAAAAGAAAAGGCTGAATAGAATTTTACTTCTCTTCAGCCTTTACAAATAACTTAAATTGAAATCTAGAATTGGTATCTAACTCCTATTGCTACATCAGGAGAAAAATTGTCAATAACATCATAGTCACTAAATCCAAACTCTGGTCTAAAATCTAGTGAGATTAATAAAGGAAAATCAAAATTATATTCAATTCCTATATCTCCAGCTAAAAACACAAAAGTTCCATCATCACGTCTAAGATCATCTCTTCTATTGTCTTTTACGCTTCCTACACCACCACCAAGTCCAGCATACCAGTTAAAACCACCTTCAATATTCCAAACCCATTGGTATAATCCGGCTATTTTAAAAGAATCGTATCTACTTCTGTCATTTCTCCATCCAAGATCTAATTCTAATCTATTATTATCACCTAAAGCTCTTTGGTAAGATACTTCAGCACCATATCCATTTCCTCCTCCAAAACGCAATCCTAGCGCATTTTCAGAAATTGTTTGGGCTTGGGTTGCTGCAGTAGCTCCAAATACAAAAATTGCTATTAAAATTAATTTTTTCATGATTTGAATTTTTTTAGTTTGTTTCAACAAATTTAAACGTTAAAATTATACGTAAAGCCAATGTATTGTTAATAATCACTAAAGCCATGTTAACTAAATCTGTGAGAAATTTGTAATTTTAATCCAGCTATGAAAGAAAAATTAACAAATCTTGGCAGACAACTAGAAGGTGAACTTTTAGTAGACGATCTGCACAAAAGTATTTATGCCACAGATGCATCGGTTTATCGAGAAATTCCACTCGCCGTTTGTTATCCACAGTCCAATAAGGATATAAAAACTCTAATCGAATTTGCTACTCAAAACAACATTGGATTAATACCAAGAACCGCCGGAACTTCTTTAGCAGGACAATGTGTAGGGAGCGGAATTGTGGTAGATGTTTCAAAAAATTTCAACAAAATCTTAACAATAGATCCTGAAAAACGAACTGCTGTAGTACAACCAGGAGTTATTAGGGACGATCTAAATAGAAGATTAAAAGAACATAAATTGTTTTTTGGCCCTAATACCTCTACTTCTAATAGATGTATGATAGGAGGTATGGTTGGTAATAATTCCAGCGGAACCACTTCTATTAAATATGGAACTACTAGAGATAAAACCCTTCAGCTTAAAACTATTCTAAGTGATGGGAGCGAGGCTGTATTCCGTGCA
>JBBSVD010000073.1:0-10321 GCA_038233835.1 Flavobacteriales bacterium
AGATAAATAATTGTAAAAGCTTTACATTTATTTGATGCAAGAAGATTTTCTCCATTATATCTGGAAATTCAAAAAGTTTGATCATAAAGAAATCAAGACAACTTCTAATTTGTCACTTTCTATAATTTCTTATGGAGAGCATAATTTAAATTCGGGTCCAGATTTCTTCAATGCAAAAATAAAAATTGGGGATCAGATCTGGGCGGGAAATGTGGAGATCCATTTAAAAGCTTCAGATTGGTATGTGCATAGGCATGAAACAGATTCTGCTTATGATAATGTGATCCTTCATGTAGTTTGGGAAGAAGACATAGAGATATTTAGAAAAGACAATAGTAGCATTCCTACCTTGGAATTGAAGCGTCTTGTCAATCAAAAAGCGATTACTTCTTATAAAGATCTATTACTGCAAGATTCTTCGCGATGGATAAATTGTGAGCGCGATTTTGGTAATTTCGATAGCTTTACTATAGAGAATTGGTTAGAGCGAATTTATTTTGAACGGTTGCAAAAAAAATCTCTAAAGATCTTGGAACTGCTTAAAAGTTCTGAAAATAATTGGGAAGAAGTTTTCTATAAATTATTACTGAAGAGTTTCGGTTCCAAAATAAATGGAGATTCCTTTGAAAGTATTGCAGATAATACACAATTTAGCCTAATTAGAAAAATAGGAAAATCTCAGTTTCAGCTGGAAAGCTTACTTTTTGGACAAGCCAAACTTCTAGAAGATTTTACTATTGAAGATGCAAATTATAAGAATTTGCAGCAGGAATATCAATACTTAAAACAGAAGTTTAATTTAGAAAACTCACACATTCAGCAACCAAAATATTTTAGACTTAGACCAGATAATTTTCCAAACATTCGGCTTTCCCAGTTCTCAGCTCTTTACAGTTGCAATCTGAAGTTGTTTTCTAAAGTGATGAAAAGTGGCTCTAAAGAGGAGATCTATACTATTTTTAAAACAGAATCTTCAGAATTCTGGAAAACTCATTATACTTTTTTAAAAACTCATAAGAACCGAACTAAGCAGCTAAGCAGAAATTTTATAGATCTTTTAATCATTAATACCATTGTTCCTTTAAAATTTTGCTATCTGCAAAATATAGGAGAGTTTGATGAGTCGAACTTTTTAGGAATTATCCAGGATTTATTGCCAGAAACCAATTCTATTATAGATCGGTTTGAACAACTAAGGCCAAATACAGCTAAAAATGCAATGCATTCTCAAGGCTTACTTCAACTAAAGCAAGAATATTGCGATAAGAATGCTTGTTTGAAGTGTGCTTTAGGTTCTAAACTTATTCAGGGTTTGGTCTAGATAATTAGTTATATTTGAAATGTGTTAAAACTTGTATATTCCATAAGGCATTATTTCGAGAGAAACGGATTTTACGTTTCTTCCAGAATTGCAGATAAATTAGGTATTCGAGCTAAGACGATCCGCCTGTTCTTTATCTATCTTTCATTTGCTACCCTGGGTTTAGGATTTGCATTTTATTTGACCTTCGCATTTTGGCTAAAATTAAAAGATCTTGTGTACACAAAACGAACTTCGGTATTTGATCTATGAGATTTATTATAAATTCTAAAATTTACGGTGCTTTCCTGTTATTGGCTATCGTATTTTTATCTGGCGTGTTCGGTTTTCGACTTTTATCAGGTTACTCATGGGTAGACGCCATTTACATGACGGTGATCACCGTAACTACCGTAGGTTTTTCAGAAGTGAAACCGCTAGGGCCTACAGAAAAAATATTTACCTCAGTTCTTATTCTCTCCAGTATTTTTATATTGGGGTATGCTATTTCCGTAATCACAGAGTACATGTTCAGCAAAAATAATATTGGTAATTTAAGAGAAAAGAGAGTGCAAAAAAAGGTAGAAATAATGAGAAATCATGTAGTTGTTTGTGGATACGGAAGAAATGGAAAACAATCTGTGCAAAAATTACTTGCCTATAAACAACCATTCGTGATCATAGAGCTTAATGAGGAAATAGTAGACAGGTATTCTGAAGATCATTTGCTATTTATTCAAGGAAACGCTAGTGAAGATGAAGTCCTTAAAAAAGCAGGGATTGAAAAAGCTAGAGCTTTGATATGTGCTTTACCAAGGGACGCAGACAATTTATTTATTGTGCTATCTGCACGTCAGATAAACCCAAAACTCAAGATAATTAGTCGTGCTACTGAAGAGACAAGTTATCAAAAACTGAAATTAGCAGGAGCAGATAATGTGATTATGCCAGATAAAATTGGTGGAGATCATATGGCTTCCTTGGTTGTAGTTCCAGATCTTGTAGAATTTCTAGATAATCTTTCTGTCTCTGGCGAGCATGACAGTATAAATGTAGAACAGGTACCATTCGAAAAAATATGTACAGATGGAAAGGAATTGGCTATAATGGATCTTGATCTTCGGAAAAAAACTGGATGTTCTATTATTGGGTATAAAGCTCCAGATGGAGAGTATATTGTGAATCCAGAACCATCCATGATATTAAAAAAAGATTCAAAATTGATCTTGATTGGAAGGCCAAATCAGATTGATAGGTTGAAACAACTCTATCATGTTTAGTAATTCTTTAACATTTTAACTCGTAAAAATTTGAATTACTGAAATTTTTATTCATCTTGCCGCTTCAATTTTTTCTAAACTTTAAATTAATAAACCCTAAGTACCAATGAAGAAAATTTTATTTTCCTTATTTGCAATTCTTGCTCCATTATTAACATTCGCTCAGGAACAAACTACCTCAGAGGCTATAGACGAGACTTTTCGTGCATATACTAGTTGGTTTGTGGACCTAATTTTTTACGAAATACCATTTTCTGAATATTTTCAAATTCCTTGGGTATTAATTGTATTGGTTGGCGGTGCTGTATATTTCACATTTTACTTTAAGTTTATAAACATCACTGGTTTTTTAACAGCAATAAAAGTTGTTCAAGGGAAATATGAAGATATTGAGAAGCATGGCGCAAGTACCTTATATGGTGATGTAACACCAAATGAAGGTGAAAATATAATCGAAACAATAAGGGATGATAGTGCAGATGGAGAAGTTTCTCACTTCCAAGCATTAACTGCTGCTTTATCTGCAACAGTAGGTTTAGGTAATATTGCCGGTGTGGCTGTTGCTCTTTCTATTGGTGGTCCCGGAGCTACTTTCTGGATGATCCTTGCAGGATTTTTGGGAATGGCTTCAAAGTTTGCCGAATGTACGTTGGGTGTAAAATATAGAGATGTTGGTCCAGACGGTACTGTTTATGGCGGGCCTATGTATTATTTAAGCAAAGGTCTTAAAGAAAAAGGATTTGGCGGAGTTGGTAAAGTACTTGCTGTAGTTTTCGCTGTTTTTGTTATTGGAGGATCCTTTGGAGGTGGAAATATGTTCCAAGCCAATCAAGCTGCTGCTCAATTTGTTCAACTTTTTGAATTAACTGGAGGAAATGCTGGATTTTATTTCGGTCTGGTAATGGCAGCTTTAGTTGCTGTAGTAATAATTGGAGGTATTAAGCGTATTGCGCAGGTAACAGAGAAAGTTGTACCATTTATGGCTGGTATCTATGTGTTAGCCGCTCTTATTATTTTGGGAGCTAACTGGCATTTAATAGATGATGCTTTTGCTTTAATTTACCATGGTGCATTTTCTGGTTTAGGAATAGCTGGTGGGTTAATTGGTGTAATGATTCAAGGTATCCGTCGTGGAGCTTTTTCTAACGAAGCTGGTGTTGGATCTGCTGCAATTGCTCACTCTGCGGTTAGAACTAAATATCCTGCGAGTGAGGGGATTGTTGCATTATTGGAGCCATTTGTAGATACAGTTATTATTTGTACCATGACTGCCTTGGTAATTATCATTACAAACCTAGAAGGTGGGTTTATGACCTATGGAGTTCCAATTACAGAAGGTGTAGAACTTACTGCAGTTGCATTTGATAGTGTTATTCCTCACTTCTCAATTGTATTAACAATTGCGGTTATATTATTTGCCTTCTCAACTATGATCTCTTGGTCTTATTACGGAATGCAAGGTTGGGTTTACCTATTTGGAAAAGGAAAAATTACAGATCTAGTTTATAAAGCATTATTCCTTGTATTTGTTGTGATAGGAGCTTCAATAAGTTTAGGAGCTGTAATAGATTTTTCTGATGCAATGATCTTTGCCATGGTTGTTCCTAACATTATTGGAGTGTTGTTTTTAACGCCGGTAATTAAGAAGGAACTTACCCGATACTTGAAGGCTATAAACCTTAAAAAAGATGCATTGGAAGAAGGAGCAGAAGATCAGCTAAATAATATGTAGGTTATATTTATCCTATATAAAAACCCAGGGCTTCCTTAATAAGAAGTTCTGGGTTTTTTTATTTTGGGTCATCTTAATTGAAGTTTTAAAAGAGAAAAATTTCGTAATATTATGAAGCAAAGTGTAAGAAGTTTGCAAAATCATAGTTATGAAGAATTTGAGATCTCAATTTGTTTTTACTAAAAGTCAGCAGCGAGGGATCTTTTTATTGGTCATTCTTATTATTATTTTCCAAGCATTTTATTTTTTCTTCGACTTTAATTCTGAAGAGAAGAGCATGGAAAATGAGGATGAAGTAGTAGTTTATTTTCAGAATAAAATAGACTCCTTAAAATTGGTAAAAGCTGAAGAAACTAAAGAAAAGATTTATCCCTTCAATCCAAATTACATAACAGACTTTAAAGGCTACACGCTTGGAATGTCTTTAGAGGAAATAGACAGGCTACATGCATTTCGAAAAGATAACAAATGGGTGAATTCAACTCGGGATTTTCAAACAGTAACTTTGGTTTCAGATAGTTTGTTATCTAAAATTTCTCCTTATTTTAAATTTCCAGAATGGGTAGCGAATAGAAATAGTAAAAAACCTAATAACGCTTACAGTTCTAACCAATCTATTAATACAGTCAGGCAAGATCTTAATTTAGCTACAGAAATGGATCTTATTAAGCTGAAAGGAATAGGGGAGGTATTAGCTGCTAGAATAATTAAATATAGAATTAAATTGGGAGGCTTTATTTCGGAAATTCAATTAAAAGATATTTATGGTTTAAATAATGAAGCTAAGCAAGAAATTCTTCAAAGCTTTAAAGTGATAAGTAAACCTGAAGTCATTAAATTCAATATCAATACGGCAAGTGTTTTGGAATTGGCATCAGTTCCCTATATTGATTATGAGCTTGCTCGAGAAATTTGGAATTACAAATTGCTACATGAGAAGATAGTATCTTTTGAAGAATTGGCAAAAATTAAGGACTTTCCTTCAGAAAAAATTGATAGAATAGCGTTATATTTGACCTTAGAGTAGAATGTCGGATTTTAGTAGGCTGTTTTAAAGTCTTCTCTCCAAATAGTCTGATCGTCAAATTGAATTGTATGGTCTAATTTGAAATAAAGAGTTCTTGAATCCTCAGTTTTTAGAATTAGATCTACCCTAATATAATTAGAATTATATCTTATGAATAGTATGTATTTTACAGAAGAGCATGAACTCTTTAGAAAAAGTTTTCAAGAATTTTTACAAAAAGAAGTAGTTCCACATATCGAAAAATGGGAGAAAACTGGAACTATAGAACGTTTTATATGGGAAAAGTTTGGAGAGATGGGATATTTTGGTTTAACCTATCCAGAGAAATATGGTGGACTAGAATTAGATCTTTTCTATACCGTGATTTTTTTAGAAGAACTTCAGAAAATTAATTCTGGAGGTTTTGCTGCTGCAATGTGGGCACATTCCTATTTAGCAATGACGCACCTAAATGTTGAGGGTAGCGAGGAGATTAAGAAGAATTACTTAGAACCAAGTATTTCTGGAGAAAAAATAGGTTGTTTATGCATTACAGAACCCTTTGGAGGGTCTGATGTTGCAGCTATGAGAACTACTGCTGTTAAAAAGGGAGATACATACGTGATCAACGGTTCTAAAACCTTTATTACCAACGGTATTTATTCAGATTATTTAGTAGTAGCAGCTAAAACAAGTCCGGAAAAAGGAGGAAAAGGAATGAGTATCTTCCTTATGGATAGAGATACACCAGGAATATCTGCAACTAAATTGGATAAGCTAGGTTGGAGAGCTTCAGATACAGCAGAGATCGCTTTTGACAATGTAGAGATCCCTGCTTCTAACTTAATGGGAGACGAAGATCAAGGTTTCAATTATATTATGCAGCATTTCGCATTTGAAAGATTGATCATGGGTGTAAATGCACATGCAAGAGCAGAGTTTGCCTTGGATTACGCTATTAATTACATGGGTGAGCGTATGGCCTTTGGAAAGACTATCGATAAATTTCAGGCATTAAGACATCAGGTTGCAGATATGGCAAGTGAGGTGGAAATGTGTAAAGAATTTAATTATTCTATCGTGAAAAGAATGATAGATGGGATTTATGTAGTGAAAGAAGCTAGTATGTCTAAATTGCTTTCAACCAAAATGGCAGATGAAGTTATCTATAATTGCCTGCAGTTATTAGGTGGATATGGGTATATGGAAGAATACCCAATGGCTAGATTACTAAGAGATAGCAGACTAGGTCCTATAGGTGGAGGTACTTCTGAAATATTGAGGGAAATCATTGCGAAAATGGTGATTGATAAAAAGGAGTATAAGCCAGCTGCAAACTAGTGAAAGTAGCCATAAGGCAATTAAAATAAAATTATTTAAATAAAGGTTGCGAGGTTAATGAAATCAATTATCTTTGCGCTTTAATTTCTAACGAAAGGAGGTGACACTATGTTAATTATACCAGTTAAAGACGGAGAGAATATCGATAGAGCGCTAAAGCGTTTCAAACGTAAATTTGATAGAACAGGGACAATGCGTCAGCTAAGAAGCAGACAAGCGTTTTCTAAACCTTCTGTTGTAAATAGAGCTCAAATTCAAAAAGCTCAATATATTCAGCGTTTAAGAGACCAGGAAGAGATCTAGTAATTTAAATTAGGGGTAACCCTACAAAGAATTATCTTCGATTTGTTGTCTTATCTATTGAATGGAAAACTAAATCGAACCCGTTAAAGGGTATCTAAGATAAACTACTGTTGGTAAGTAAAGTTTTATAACTTTGTTTACCAACATTTTTTTTATGTCTATACCTCACTTTATCGAATATTTAAAACTAGAGAAAAAATATTCTCCTAATACCGTGATGGCATATGATGCCGATCTAAGCGCTTTTCAGCAATTTATTAGAAAGGAGTATGACCAGAGTGAAATTATACAAGTAAATTATCCCCAGATCCGAAATTGGGTGGTGAATTTGGTAAATTCTGGTATTGCTAATCGAAGTGTAAATAGAAAAGTTGCCTCCTTAAAGGCCTACTTTAAATTCCTTATAAAATCAGATCAATTAAAATCAAATCCACTCGCAGCACATAAGGCTTTAAAAATTAAAAAAAAGGTGCAAATTCCTTTTTCTGAAGATGAGATTGCAGAGGTTCTTTCTGTAATAAATCCTGATTCATTTATTTCTTCACGGGATCTTGCCATAGTAGCTATGTTTTATTCAACAGGAATTAGGCGAGCTGAGCTTATAGGAATTCAGCTACATGATCTTGATCTGGCAAATGGCCTTATTAAGGTATTGGGAAAAAGAAACAAGGAACGCTACGTTCCATTATTACCTGAGCTTGTTAGATATCTCCAGTTATACTTAGAGTTTAGAGAGGTTGTAGATATAAATAAAATCTCTGATTTATTTATTACAGAAAAAGGAGATAAAATATACGAAACCCTTGTATATAGGATTATAAATAATTACTTTAGTGAAGCCTCTAATAAGGTAAAAAAGAGTCCGCATATATTAAGGCACTCTTTTGCTACACACCTTTTAACTCATGGGGCAAATTTAAACTCTGTTAAGGAGTTGTTAGGGCATTCCAGTTTAGCGGCAACACAGGTCTATACACACAACAATATTGCTGAATTAAGCAAGGTGTATAAAAATTCTCATCCCCGCGAGAAGCAGGAATGATTTTTAAATAGTTGTTTAATTAAATTCTATAGGAGATGAAAGTAAATGTGCAATCAGTAAATTTCAATGCAGATCAAAAACTAATTGATTTCATTCAAGTAAGATTAGATAAATTAGAACATTTTTACGACAAGATAATTTTTGCAGATGTGTTCTTAAAAGTGCAGAAGACAAGTGAAAAGGAGAATAAAATAACAGAAATTTTATTGAGTGTCCCAGGCGGGGATGTGATAGTTAAAAAAAGGTGTAAAAAATTTGAAGAGTGTGTGGATGAGTCAGTTAGCACATTGCAACGTCAATTAGTAAAAAGAAAAGAAAAAATGAGTGCTCATGTTTAATGATTTTTTTATCAAATTCTTTTTGTGAAATAAATAAAATGTATACATTTGCAGTCCGCTAGAAATAGCGGACTTTTTTATGCAGAAATGTATAAAAATGCCGATGTAGCTCAGCTGGCTAGAGCAGCTGATTTGTAATCAGCAGGTCGTGGGTTCGAGTCCCTCCATCGGCTCTTGAAATACTGAAAATGCTAAGAAATCTAAAGAAAAGTTTTTTTGCTTTCTCTGCAGATTGAAGATTACCAAGGTGGTCTTAAGTATGGTTGATACTGTTAAATTTATCAACTCTTCAAATTTTAGAAAAAAATGTTTTGATTTGTGAAGTAAATTTCCTTAAATTTGCACCTTCAAAAAACAAGCCATTTTATCGGAAAATTTGATTCAGTGGTTCTGTGAAATATTGAAAAGGTAATATTGGGGAGATACTCAAGCGGCCAACGAGGGCAGACTGTAAATCTGCTGACTACGTCTTCGCAGGTTCGAATCCTGCTCTCCCCACAAATCGCTTTTTAAGTGATTACCAACAGGAACATTTTATATGTTTCTTAATTGCGAAAGTAGCTCAGTTGGTAGAGCGTCAGCCTTCCAAGCTGAATGTCGCCGGTTCGAACCCGGTCTTTCGCTCAAAGTGGAATGTCGTCACGCAGAAAAGTGTGATCTTTCGCTCTAAGACAAAGATGGCGCGTTTTATATGTGATCTTTAGCTCTAAGGACAATAACGGTGTAAGAACTGTTCTTTATCTCCATACAAGGCGACTTGTTGGGGATAGCCTTTTTTGCCGACGTAGCTCAGGGGTAGAGCGTTTCCTTGGTAAGGAAGAGGTCACGAGTTCAATTCTCGTCGTTGGCTCTTAATTTTGTATAAAATTGAACACTAATATATAACTAAGATTAAATAATTATTAATTATGGCAAAGGAAACTTTTGATCGTTCCAAACCGCACTTGAACATAGGTACGATAGGACACGTAGATCACGGAAAAACTACCTTAACTGCAGCAATTACTAAGGTAATGGCTGATGCTGGATATTCAAAAGCTATGTCTTTTGACCAGATTGACAATGCTCCAGAAGAAAAGGAAAGAGGTATTACAATTAACTCATCACACGTAGAATATTCTACTAAAGATCGTCACTACGCACACGTAGATTGTCCAGGTCACGCGGATTACGTGAAGAACATGGTTACTGGTGCTGCACAAATGGATGGTGCTATCTTAGTAGTTGCTGCTACAGATGGTCCAATGCCACAAACTCGTGAGCACATTCTTTTAGGACGCCAGGTTGGTATTCCTAGAATCGTTGTATTCATGAACAAAGTGGATATGGTGGATGATGAAGAATTATTGGAATTAGTTGAAATGGAAGTAAGAGATTTACTTTCTTTCTATGAATATGATGGTGATAATGGACCTGTAATTGCTGGTTCTGCTCTAGGAGCACTTAACGGTGAAGAGAAATGGGTAAATACAGTTTTGGAATTAATGAAAGCTGTAGATACCTGGATAGAACTTCCTCCACGTGATGTTGATAAGCCTTTCTTAATGCCAATTGAAGATGTATTCTCTATTACTGGTCGTGGTACTGTTGCAACTGGTAGAATTGAAACTGGTGTTGCAAATACTGGAGATCCAGTAGAGATCATTGGTATGGGAGCTCAAAAATTGACTTCTACTATTACTGGTATTGAAATGTTCCGTCAAATCCTTAACAGAGGTGAAGCTGGAGATAACGCAGGTATTCTTTTAAGAGGTATTGAGAAATCAATGATCTCTAGAGGAATGGTAATCGTTAAGCCAGGATCTGTAACTCCTCACGCTAAGTTTAAGGCAGAGGTGTATATCTTGAAAAAAGAAGAAGGTGGACGTCACACTCCATTCCATAATAACTACCGTCCTCAGTTTTATGTACGTACTACTGATGTTACAGGAACTATCAACTTGCCAGAAGGTGTAGAGATGGTGATGCCAGGAGATAAC
>JBBSVD010000074.1:0-10072 GCA_038233835.1 Flavobacteriales bacterium
AAAAATTTAAATAATATTACTTTTGAAGCTTAAACCGATTCCCTTTGGAAAGAATATTGTTACTGTTATGCATCTTAATTTTCTCCTCATGCAAAAATGAAGAGCGTGAACCAATTGTCTCTAATAGAAAGGGAGACACACTTACTGTGGAATATGCCAAAGGCTTTTCTATAACCCAGTTTAAAGGTTTTAAACTATTGAAAGTTTATGATCCATGGCCTAATTCAGGAAAAAATTTAACCTATTTACTAGCCGAAAAAGATGCTGTTATCCCTGAGGATATTAAGTACGACACTAAAATAAACATACCAATTGAAAAGATGGTTGTTACCTCTACTACCCATATTCCTTCACTAGAAATTTTAAACGAAGAGGAAACATTAATTGGCTTTCCTGGACTAAATTATATTTCTTCTGAAAAAACTAGGGAACGGATCATTAATAATAAAATAACAGAATTAGGCCAAAATGAAGCCATAAATACCGAAGTGTTAATTTCTATTCAACCTGATGCAGTAATAGGATTTGCTATAGATGCTAATAATAAAACTTTTAAAACAATTCAAAAAAGTGGAATTCCAGTGATCTATAATGGCGATTGGATCGAGGAATCACCATTAGGGAAAGCGGAATGGATCAAATTTTTTGGTGCACTTTATAATAAGGATGAACAAGCTACGACCTATTTTTCTAATATCAAAAATGCATATCTCGAAGCAAAAGAGTTAGCAAAGAATGCTACTTCTAAGCCAACTGTACTAAGCGGTTCCATGTACAAAGATCAGTGGTATGTGCCTTATGGTAATTCTTGGCAAGCACAATTCATTAAGGATGCCAACGCTAATTACATCTATAAAAATACTAGCGGAAGTGGTAGTAATGCTCTATCGTTTGAAAGTGTACTGAATGAAAGTCAGAATGCAGAATACTGGATAGCTCCAGGTCAGTTCCAATCTTTCGATCAATTAGCAGGAAATTCCTCCCATTATTCACAATTTAAAGCTGTAAAGGATAAAAAAGTATTTACCTATAACAATACGCTAGGTGAAACAGGTGGAGCGATCTATTACGAATTGGCTCCTACTCGCCCAGACCTTGTTTTAAAAGACTTAATAGCTATTTTTCATCCTGAACTATTACCGGGTTATGAAACTACTTTTTTTAAACCTCTTTATTAATGCCGGCTGCTAAAAACTATAAAGCACTGTTAGTAACATTGGTTTTTGTCATGATATTCATTGCGCTTCTAAATGTTAGTTTAGGTTCGGTACAAATCCCCTTCAAGGATATTTTTAACATTTTGTTTCAACAAGATGAAACCAATGTTAGCTGGAAATACATTATTTTGGAATATAGATTACCAAAAGTGTTTACCGCAATTCTTACCGGATCTGGCCTAGCAGTTAGCGGATTATTGATGCAAACTTTATTCAGAAATCCTTTAGCTGGACCTTATGTGTTAGGTTTGAGTAGTGGGGCTAGCTTGGGAGTAGCTTTAGTGATAATGGGAGCTACTTTATTTGGAGGAACAGTCGAGGCCATTTTAGTCTCTAAATGGAGTTTAGTAATAGCTTCAAGCCTTGGTAGTTTATTGGTATTATTGGCGGTTTTAATGGCTTCAGCAAAATTAAGGGATACAATGGCAATTCTTATTATAGGATTAATGTTTGCGAGCCTTACCGCTGCTGTAGTAAGCGTTCTTGCTTATTTTAGCCCTGCCGCACAATTACAGCAATATATATTTTGGTCTTTTGGAAGTTTAGGTAACTTATCTTGGCAGGAAGTGGCTATTTTGAGTTCTTTTTGGTTTCTTGGCATTCTAATATCCATTGCTTGCATAAAAAACTTAAATACCTTACTTCTTGGTGAGCAATATGCCAGAAGTCTTGGAGTTAAAATTAGTAGAAATCGGTTTTTAATAATTATTGCTACCAGTTTATTAGCAGGAAGTATTACCGCCTTTGCCGGACCGATAGCTTTTGTAGGTTTAGCGGTACCTCATTTAATTAGGCAAGTGATCCCGACTAACGATCATAGAACCTTACTTCCAGCTGTGATTCTTGGAGGAGCTATTCTAATGCTTACATGTGACATTGCAGCTCAAGTTCCGGGAAGCGAATATACCTTACCAATTAATGCTATAACTTCGTTAATTGGAGCTCCTGTTGTAATTTGGTTATTAATTAGGAAACAAAAATTCATATTTTAATATCAAAGAAGAAAATTTACATAGTGTATTAAAGACACGTAATTTGAGCGTTGGTTACCGCAATAAATCGGAGGTTATTTCTATTGCTAAAAATATAGATATTGAAATTGCTGAAGGTGAATTGGTTGGTCTTATAGGGGTTAACGGAGTTGGAAAGTCTACTTTATTGCGTAGTTTAAGTGGAGTTCAACCTATTCTAGATGGAGATGTTTCAATATTAAATAATTCCTTAAAAAGTCTTTCTCCGGAAACTCTGGCGCAAACCATCAGTGTTGTTTTGACAGAACAACCTATTTCAAAAAATTTAAGTGTTACAGAATTAATCGCTTTGGGCAGACAACCTTATACCAACTGGATAGGAACGCTTTCTAAATTAGATAAAGAAAAGATTAATACTGCCATCACCCTTGTAAATGTTGAATTATTGAAAGAAAAAAGATGCTTTGAACTAAGTGATGGGCAGCTTCAAAAAGTACTTATTGCAAGAGCCTTAGCACAGGATACGCCGCTAATAATTCTGGATGAACCAACTACGCATTTAGATATGTATCATCAAGCATACGTGCTAAAACTATTAAAAAAACTCACTGCAGAAACCAATAAAAGTATACTATTCGCAACTCACGAAATTAATCTTGCACTTCAACTTTGCGATAAGATAATAGTAATGACAAAAGATTCTGTGCATGTAGGAACTCCAAAAGACCTTATAGATAAACAGATTTTTTCATCAATCTTCCCATCAGATCTAATCTATTTTGATATAGATGCTGTTTCATTTAAAATTAAAACTTAGTTATTTTATTTTTTTAGAATTCAGCTTAAATCTATTTTAAAGAAATTCAAATAAGTATATTTGAAGAAAGGCTTACACCTAATGACCGAATTTCTTTCATTTCCCCTTATTCTATTTGCAATTCTGGTTACAGGACTTGTGATTGGTCATGTTCTCACCAAATTCAAATTGAAGGCGGCAGCACTAATTTCAGAAGAAAAAAATAATCAACTTAAACTTCAAATAGAAGAAGTTAAAAATAATTATTTCAATCAGTTAGATAATTTAAAAATATCAAATACTGAAAATAAAATTCAGTTTGAAAAACAGGTTTCTAAGATCGAAATAGAACGGGAAACTATAAGAAAAGAGAAGGATTTTTTAAGCACTCAACTTGCCACTAGAAATTCTGAATTTGAAGGTCTGTCTCGAAAAAATGCAGAACAAAAGAAGGATGTTGAACAATTACAGGAACGCTTCAGCAAGGAATTTGAAAATCTAGCAAACCGGATTTTCGATCAGAAATCGGAAAAATTCACTTTATTGAACAAGGAGAATATTCAGAATTTATTGGATCCGCTAGGAGAAAAGATCAAGAGCTTCGAGCAAAAAGTGGAAAAGAATAATACAGATTTCATTCAGCGTCATGCACAGTTAGGAGAACAACTTCAGCATTTAAATACTCAAAATTTAAAGATTAGTGAGGAAGCGATAAATCTTACCAAAGCACTTAAAGGTGACAATAAGATGCAGGGGAATTGGGGTGAAATGATCTTGGAACGGGTACTTGAACGAAGTGGGCTTCAAAAAGGCAGTGAATACTTGGTACAACAGAATTTTCAAAATTCAGATGGTAAGAGAATGATGCCCGATGTAATTATTCAATTACCAGGAAATAAAAAAATGATAGTAGATTCTAAGGTGTCACTAAATGCCTATGAACGCTATATGAATGAGCCAGTTGAGACAGAAAAAGATGCTCATCTCAAAAACCATTTGATCTCCGTAAGATGCCGTGTAGATGAATTAAGCGCTAAGAATTATCATTTGATCTACGAGATGGAAAGTCCAGATTTCGTCTTGCTTTTTATCCCTATTGAGGCTGCGTTTGCGTTAGCTTCCAATATGTACCCAAATCTTTATAACGATGCCTTCGATAAAAATATAATAATTGTAACTCCTACCACTCTATTAGCTGTTTTAAAAACAATTGATAGCATGTGGAAAAATGAAAAGCAAAAGCAAAATGCAATAGATATAGCCAAACAGGCAGGTGCCTTGTATGATTCCTTTACCAATCTTACAGTAGATCTTTTGAAGGTTGGTAAACAGATAGGAACCGTACAGAACACTTACGATACTGCTATGAAAAAGCTAACTGGGAAAGGGAATCTGATAAAAAAAGTAGAAAATCTTAAAAAATTAGGCGCTAGGGCTAGCAAACAATTAGATTCTAATTTAGTGAATAAAGCAACAAACAATGAAGTCGAAAATAATTCTATATCTAAATAAGCATATGAAGATGCTATTTAAAATATTTTTTATTGCAATTGTATTTAGCAGCAGCACATTTGCTCAAACCTCCTATTTTCCCGAAAGAGGTGATTGGGAGATTAAGAAACCTGCAGATTTTAAAATAGATGAAACTAAGTTAAATGAAGCAATTAAATTTGCTCAAGAAAATGAATATTCAGGATCGAGAGATCTTAGAGTTGCTATTTTAGAAGGCTTTAAAAAAGAACCTTTTCATGAGATCACAGGTCCTACTAAAAAGCGCGGTGGTCCTGCTGGAGTAATTCTAAAAAATGGTTACATAGTGGCACAATGGGGAGAAACCCAAAATGTAGATATGACATTTAGTGTAACAAAAAGTTTTCTTTCTACTACTGCATTGTTAGCCTTACAAGAAGGGATTATCGAAAATATGAATGATCCGGTTTCTAACTATTTATGGGACGGTACATTTGATGGAGAGCACAACGCACAAGTTACTTGGAGTCACTTACTTCAGCAAAATTCAGATTGGAGCGGACAACTTTGGGGAGGCTATGATTGGGCAGATAGACCACCTTCTGAAGGAAGCATAAAAGATTGGGAGAACAGAAAATTGAATATACCGGGAACTGTTTTTGAATATAATGATATACGAGTGAATTTACTTGCCTATTCCCTTTTGCAAGTTTGGAGAAGACCCTTGCCTCAAATCTTAAAAGAAAAGATCATGGATCCCATAGGAGCGTCCTCTACTTGGAGATGGTACGGTCCAGATGATGCTTGGGTTAATGTAGATGGGCTTAAGATGCAATCTGTTACCGGTGGCGGGCATTCTGGTGGTGGAATGTTTATTAATACCTTAGACATGGCACGTTTTGGTCTACTTTTCGAGAACGATGGAAAATGGAACGGTAATGAATTAATTTCTGCCGTTTCAATACAAGACGCTATGCAGTCTTCAATTCCGAATTCCAATTATGGGTATATGTGGTGGCTTAATAAAGCCGGGAATGGACAATGGAAAGGACTTTCGAAAAATATTTTTTACGCCGCAGGATTTGGAGGTAATTTTATTGTTGTAGATCAGGAGAAGAATTTGGTTATAGTTACAAGATGGCTGGAGCCATCACAAATTGAAGCATTTATGAACAAAGTATATAAAGCACTTTAGTATGAAACGATTCTTATTTATTTTCTTAGGAGCCCTATTCCTAATTTATATTTGTTATTTCACCTTTGTAAGCATAGTTCCTTATAGCGAGGGAACCAGGACAGGAGAACTAATAAAATTTAGCCATAAAGGTGTACTTGTTAAAACTTGGGAAGGAGAAATTAGTCAGGGAATAAGTGGAGCGCAAATATTTCAATTTTCAGTATTAGAAAGTAATGATGAAGTGATCAAGACGCTTCAAAAAAATGAAGGAAACTATGTAAAACTCACCTATGAAGAACGTTACACCACTTTTTTCTTTTGGGGTGACACTAACTATTTTATTACGGAAATAGAGGAAGCCCAATCCCCACATTTTAGAGACCGATAATGAACAAACTATTCAAAAAAATAACAGAGTCCCAAGTGGTGATATCTGAATTGATGCTTCCCTCCCATTCCAATTTTAACGGAAAGATTCATGGAGGATATCTTTTATCTTTATTAGATCAAATAGCTTTTGCTTGTGGTTCGAAACACTCCCGAGCTTACTGTGTTACTGCAAGCGTAGATACGGTAGATTTTCTAAAGCCAATAGAGATAGGAGAACTAGTCACTTTAAAAGCATCTGTGAATTACGTTGGAAACAGTTCTATGGTGATTGGCATTCGTGTAGAGGCAGAAAATATACTCACTGGAGAAATAAAACACTGTAATTCCTCCTATTTTACGATGGTTGCAAAGGATAAGAATGGTAAATCACTTAAGGTGCCGGGTTTAATTTTGGAAAATGATCATGATATAAGAAGGTTTGTGAAAAGTATTAAAAGGAATAAAATGAAAGCGAAACGTAAAACCGAATTTCATGAAACAGATTTTTCATCTAAAGAATACATTCATTTATTGGATGCCTATAACGTTAAAATGGAATTCTAATTGAAATTTAACGGATTTATTTTAAGCTTATTTATAGCCATTTGCTTGGCCTTTTTCTTTCCAACAGCCTTATCCGATCTTCCTATTGAGATTATAACAGATGTTGGTATTGCTTTGATATTCTTTTTCTATGGATTAAAACTTGCACCGGATGAATTAAAATTGGGCTTTTTAAATTTTAAAGCCCATATCCTAATTCAAATTTCTACATTTTTACTTTTTCCTTTATTCACTTTTCTATTTATTCCACTTTTTGAAGGTGGAACACATTCTGAATTATGGCTTTCTATTTTCTTTTTAGGAGTATTGCCATCTACAGTTTCATCATCGGTGGTAATGGTTGCCATTGCTAGAGGAAATCTCCCAACAGCAATTTTCAATACAAGTATTTCTGGTCTCATAGGTATATTGATAACTCCATTATGGCTGAGTTTTTTTATGTCGAGCTCTGGAGAATTCAATTTTTTAGTGATCCTTTATAAATTGTGTTTACAAATTGTTTTGCCTTTAGTATTAGGGCTTATTTTACAACGTTTTTTCAGAAAATTTGCACTTAGACATAACAGTAAACTGGGATATTTTGACAAAGCTGTTATCGTACTTATTGTATATACCAGTTTTAGCAATTCATTTAATTCAGGCTTATTCAAATCCATCAAGATTTACGATCTCCTGAAGATTTTAGGAATTGTTGTATTATTATTCTTCGCGATGTATGCGCTAATTGGAGCTATATGTAAATGGCTCAATTTTAATATTCAAGATACCATTACCGCAAAATTCTGCGGAACCAAAAAATCGTTAGTACATGGTTCTGTTATGGTGAAAATAATTTTTGGATCCAGTGCAATCTTGGGGATATTTCTAATTCCAATTATGCTATATCATATCCTACAACTGCTTTTGGTTACCATATTTGCTGAAAAATATCGAAAACGAGAAAACTTAGTCTCAGAATAAAAACGATTCCATTTTACAGATAAATAGCAATTTCTGAAGCATTAATTGTAAACAAGATCCAACCTATTATTAGTAACAATCCGCCAATAGGAGTAATTGGTCCTAAGAATTTCCATTTATTTTTACAAGCGGAACTTAAGCAAAGTCCGTAAATGCTGAAGGAAAATAAAATAACTCCTAGTATAAAACACCATCCCATTATTTGTTGAGAGGTTTCTATAAATGGAAATATTATTCCCGAAATAATAAGTATTAACGCATGATACATTTGATATCGCACCCCAGTTTCAAAATTTTTTTGAAGCTCTTCAGAAAATTTATTTTTCAGGGCATGAGCACCAAAGGCTCCGAACAATACGGACAAGCAACCTAGAATTCCTCCAAATGTTAACAATATATCTTTCATATGCTAAAATTAAGTGAAATTACCTATGTATAAAAGCAATAATTTTTAATAAAGTTCTAGAAGCCTTATCTTGCAAAGAAATTATTTTATGAAAAAATCTTTATTTATCATCGCTTTCACTGCTTTATTATTTACAAGCTGTAGCCCAAAATTAGTAGGAACATGGAATGTTGATCGCTATGAAGTTGACAATCAAAAAGGCCAGAACATCACTACCCAAAATGCTGGTGAGATTATAATTAACAAAAATGGAACAGGTGAAAAGAACATCCAATATAATATGTTCCAAAATGAGTTTAGTGATATGCAGGAATTTCGCTGGAATATGCAAGGAGAGGATCTAATAACAATCACCAGTAAAAACTCCTACAAAAAATCTGATTTTGACAAAACATGGATAATGGTTACCAATTCTAAGAAAAAACAGGTATGGAAATCTACAGACGGAAAAAATTCTGTTCAGGTACTGGAATTGAGCAAGAAAGATTAAACTGAAACTTCAAAATAAAAAAAATGCTGCCCAAAGCAGCATTTTTTTTATTTTAAACTATTTTTTTTTATTTGCTTAAGTACATTTTTCTTCGTGCATAAAGATCGTAAAAAATATCATCTTTTAGATCGTCTATAAATAATATGCTTTCTCCTGTACTCTTCATTTCTGGTCCGAGTTGCTTATTAACATTATGGAACTTATCAAAAGAGAATACCGGTTGTTTAATGGCATATCCCGTTAACTGAGGATTAAAATCGAAATCTGTCACCTTCTTTTCACCTAGCATCACTTTAGTTGCATAATTTACATAAGGTTCTCCATATGCTTTCGCAATAAAAGGAACGGTACGAGATGCTCTAGGATTGGCTTCTATAATATAAACCACGTCATCCTTTATAGCAAATTGGATATTTATCAATCCAACCGTATTTAAAGCGAGTGCAATTTTATGAGTATGGTCTTTTATTTGTTGCATTACCAAATCTCCTAAGTTAAAAGGAGGAAGTAAGGCGTTGGAATCTCCAGAGTGAATTCCACATGGCTCTATATGCTCCATAATCCCTATGATATATACATTCTCCCCATCGCAAATAGCATCTGCCTCAGCTTCAATCGCACCGTCAAGATAATGATCCAGCAGAAGCTTATTGTTAGGTATAGAGCGAAGCAAGTCAATAACATGAGCTTCAAGCTCATTCTTATTGATCACGATCTTCATTCCTTGTCCTCCTAAAACGTAGGAAGGTCTCACTAGTATTGGAAAATCAAGTTCATCTGCTATCGCTAAAGCTTCATCTGCAGTTTCAGCAACTCCAAATTCTGGGAATGGAATATCATTTTCTTTCAAAAGTGTAGAAAAACTACCTCTATCTTCTGCTAGATCTAAAGATTGATAGCTGGTTCCAATAACCTTGATCCCGTATCTATCTAATTTTTCAGCAAGTTTAAGCGCAGTTTGCCCACCAAGTTGCACGATTACGCCTTCAGGCTTCTCATGTCTAATAATATCGTAGATATGTTCCCAGAAAACCGGTTCAAAATATAACTTATCTGCCACATCAAAATCTGTAGAAACAGTTTCAGGGTTACAGTTGATCATGATGGTCTCATATCCGCATTCTGACGCAGCTAACACACCATGCACACAACTATAATCGAATTCTATTCCTTGACCAATTCTGTTTGGACCAGATCCTAAAACAACTACTTTCTTTTTATCGCTTACTTTACTTTCATTATCCACATATCTCGTACCATCTGCTTTTTCTATTTCAGCTTCAAAAGTGGAATAGTAATAAGGGGTCTCCGCTTTAAATTCAGCAGCACAAGTATCTACTAATTTAAATATTCTATTAATGTTTAGTTCGTCTCTCTTGTTATAAACTTGACTTTCTAAACATTTAAGCATGTGGGCGATCTGTCTATCTGCAAAACCTTTTTGCTTTGCTTCCAACATCAGATCTTTTGGTAAAGTATCTATATTGAATTTTGAAATCTCAACCTCTAGAGCATACAATTCCTCGTATTGTTTGAGGAACCACATATCTATTTTAGTAATTTCATGGATTCGGCTCAACGGAATTCCTATCTGAATTGCATCATAGATTACAAAAACTCGATCCCAACTCGCATGAGTCAATTTATCTATA
>JBBSVD010000075.1:0-9789 GCA_038233835.1 Flavobacteriales bacterium
GAATGGCACTCACAAAAAATTCGGCAGTTTCATTATCATCATCTGTAAATAATAGAAATCCTTGATCCTGGCCTCCAGCAAAAACATTGTAAACAGACCATCTTCCTCCTTCAATTTTATTTTCGCCTATAAATACTCCATTTACATATTTTTTAATAGTTTTTTCAGAAACAACTATACCAATCCTATACCAGGTTTCTGGAGTTAATTTTTTGTGATATTCGTTATTTATGCCTATTCCCTCTGCACCTATAAAAAGTTCGGCATCATTTTCATTATCTGAATTTGATTGGTAGATACTTATTAATTTATTCTCGCTTTTCTTCGGAATATAAATGTCCATAAGAAGCGAAAAGTTGTAATGCAGTTCCTCGTGAACTCCAGAAGTAAAATTGGTAAAGATGAACAGTCCATTTTTAGGATCGAATGCCGGAACTTTAATCACATTTGGTTTTACACCATTTATAGGTTTTATACCGAAGGTGTCTGAATTCCCAAATAAAACCGGCTGATAGTTATCCTTTTTAGTGTAATTGAAATGTCTTAACTGACTTCCAATTCCTAGGGAAGTTAGATCGCTATTATCGAAGGTCCAGTTTCCTGTAGTAAATTTGTTTGGAGTGATTTTTAGCTCTTGATTATTGCACAAAGCCTTCATGGCAGATGTTGCAACATCAGATTCTACGCCATCAATTCCTCTGCTTTTAATTTTAGCAATTTCAACCAAATCATTAGAAGTAAAAACCCAAACCTTCGCATTGTGTTCATGTACCTTTTTCAGAAACATTTTAAAATCTTCATTAGAATCATCCAGCGCGTAGGTGTAATAGGTTTCGAAGAACATACATCCAAGATCTACCAATTCCTTATAAAAACTATCATCTGAAAGATCCTCTGGCAATCCACCAAAATAAACGAATGGTGAATCTGGACAATACTTTTTATATTCCCTAGCTTCCTCCAGATTCGCAATTGCAGAAAGCAATCTATTAGGACTCACCTTAGTTTTTGCTAGTGCTTTACCCATTAGCTCCACATCAAACTTCTTAGTGTCTAGATATAAGTGTGCATTATATTTTTCGGCTAATAATAAGGCTTCTTCTAAGGTTGCTATTTTAGTTCCTTTAAACTGGCTTCCTTTCCAACTCCCAAAATCCAATTCTAAAAGTTCTTCATATGTGGAGGAAACAACGTAGCCATTCCCGCTACTAGCTCTATACATGGTTGGTTGATCATGGTATAGTACATAAACATCATCTGAAGTAACATTAACGTCTATCTCACAATATTTAATGCCACGTTTGAAGGCCTCTTCTATACTTAACAAGGTATTTTCTGGATAAATATCTGAATAACCACGATGACCAATAGCATTAAAATCGCAATCAGAATAATTATAGGTAGGAATAATTTGTTGGGAGTAACCCTGAAAAAAAGCAAATAGAAGAACTAAAATTTTTACTTTTATTTTACTCATTTAAAACTTTTGTTTGGGTGTTGGAATTACAAATAAATTCAATTTAAAAAAATAAATATATCAAATGTAGCTTATTTATTCTTCTTTTTGGTAGGGTTAGTTAATCCAGCTCTACTCATAACTCCCCACGACTTTCTTCCCCGCAAAAGATCTAAATTCCCCATTACGGCAGACCACATAATAACCGGATGATAAATTAAAGGTTCTAACATTGCCGTGCCAATAAGACGGAAAATATAACTCGGTTTTTTATATTGCTGAAAGGAATACTCTTCAAAGAATAATGCAGTAACAGAGAATAAAATTGCAAAGCTATAAACAGCTAAAAAGAAGGTTAAGAAAACCTGCAAGTTTATTTGCCCTAGAATAAGAAGCAGTAAAAAGAACAGTACCCCTGTAAATTCTATCAAAGGTGCCAACCATTCAAAGAAAAACCAAAATGGGGTACTAAGCATCCCAAGGATCTTATATTTTGGATTGAACATCATTTTTTTATGGATCCAAAGCGTTTCTGCTGTTCCACGCGTCCATCTATTTCGTTGTCTCTGTAATACTTTCCAGGTTTGTGGAACTTCTGTCCAGCATAAAGGATCTGGTACAAATCCCACGGTATAAGGAATTTTTCTTTCCTGCATCATGCGCCGCATTCTCACTAAAAGTTCCATATCTTCCCCAACGGTATTGGTGTTATATCCACCAGCTTCTATCACCGTTTGTTTATCGAACATCCCAAAAGCTCCAGATATCAACAGTAACCCATCAATTCTGGACCATGCCATTCTACCCATTAAAAATGCTCTGAAATACTCTAATACCTGAACTCTTGCGATAAAGGAATTTGGAAGCTTTACTTCTATGAGTCTACCGTCTTCAATAATGCAAGAATTTGCAACCCTAATAACTCCACCTGAAGCAATAACCTTATTACCATTATTTAAAAATGGTTTGATAAGCTTCAGCATAGCATCATTCTCCAAGATACAATCTACATCTATACAGCAAATAACAGAATTCTGACAAATATTGATTCCTGTATTCAAGGCATCGGCCTTTCCTCCGTTCTCTTTATCAATTAATGTAAGACTTCTAAATGCTCGGTTTTTAGATTTATAAATGCCACGTATCTTTTTAGAGGGGATAAAATCGTGAAAAAGGATGTCCCGCTTTTCTAATTCGTATGCATCTGTTAATAGCTGCATAGAATTATCACTGCTGCCATCATTAATAATAACTATCTCAAAGGATGGATAATTTATGGTGAGTAAGGACCTTACATTTTCTACAATATTTAAACCTTCATTAAATGCAGGAGCAAGTATAGAGATTGCAGGTAAATTGAGTGATTGTAAAAGGGCAATATCATCTTCAAAATTATTGCGCCTCTTATAATCTCTTATTTCTATAAGCGAAAATATAGCAGTAAAAAGATAACCGATACTTATAATTGACCCGTATATCAAAAAAAGCCAACTAGCAATTTCTGTAAACTGATTGAATGCTACGTTCATTTAAATCCCCAACTTCTTTTCCAAGACAAATTGTGAATAAATTTGATCTTTCTTATCTGGTGCAAAGCCTTGCTCAATATTAAGATATTTTATTCTGAATTCCCAATCGGTTGGAAGTATCTGTTCTCCAATTTTCTTTAGGTCATCATAACTTCCCTGTTCTTTAATAGCATCTAATACTTCTAGCTTCAAAATCCTTGATTTGGAATTAAAATCTGGTATTATGAGCGGTATCAACTCTTGGTATTCTAATAAGGTTAATGAGCTAATTGCTTCACATTTAATATCATCGTTAACATGTTCCAGAAATGGCACTAATTTGTCTATATGTTCAAATTGATTATATCTTGCAATCATCCGTATAGAGAATTCTACGACGCTTAAAAGATCATGATTCAACCACTGGGAAAAATCTGGAGCCTCGCCTTTGTAGAAATTCTTTAAAGCGTTTTCTATATAAATTTGTTGCCAAGTGGTAAGCGGTCTAACTGTTTTGTCCAAAAATTGCAGAGGATTACTTTCCGACAACTTTAAAAAGTAAAGTTGTGATTGTTGTCTTACCTCATTTCTGGATTCATTTAAATAAGGATCAATTTGTTTAATAGGCACCTCTATACTAAGCTCCGAAAGCGCGTTTATTGCACGGGCAATTCTAAACCAGCTACCTTTATTCAAATCTTTTAATGTAAAATCTATTAGGTTTAATCTCCCAAATAAATATTCCAATTCTCGGGCGGACTCTCCTTTTAGATTTTCATGAAAATGAAGGATCTCCTTAATGGTAACTTTAATCTCTAAAGGAGATTTTAAGTGATCTTTCTTGAAATTCTGAATCTCCAATTCCTTATCAAAATCCTCATCGAATAAATAGGAATTCAGAAACTCTATAAGAAGTAATTGTTGTTTTAGCTTTTTCTCATTTCTGAAGATCTTATAGATCCTTATCCAAATAATAGCAATGAAAAAACCTACTGCAAAGATGAGAAAGAATATAATTATAATAATATTCAATTTGACAACCCATGGCAAGTCTTGCGCCAAGAAATCGAAATTATTTAGATTAAAATTCATTCTTTTGGGGAGTGCTAATAAATAAATTTAAGTTGAAAAAATTATTTTAAAACAGAAGCTTATTAAAAGTTTAACCTAATTTTTGCCTAATAGCCGTTTTACTCTAAGAGAAAGCTCATTAGGACTAAATGGTTTTGTGATAAAGTCGTCTACCCCCATGTTAAAAGCTTCCATAATTATAGCTTCTTGAGTAGAGGTGGATAACACAATTATAGGTGTATTTGGGGTATTCTTTTTTATATAGCTAATTAGTTCATTTCCGGTAACAAATGGTAACATGAGATCGGTTAAGATCAAATCAAATTCATTTTCCTTTAAATGTTTCATAGCCTCTCTTCCATCATTAGCGACTAACACATTATGTCCATCTTTTGTAAGTTTAAATTCCAAAGATTTTATTACCATGGGATTATCCTCTATCACCAATATTTTCTTCATTATTTTAAATTTAACTCGGGGAAATCCTTAATCAATTGATTATTCATATTATTGAATACCGAATTAAGTTGATCTATTAAATAAGGCATCTCCATCTCTTTTGCTTCCGAATTCAAAACATGGCAAATCCCTTTACCTTTCTCATTTTCAAGCATATCAAAAGATGGTTTTATACCATGAGCTATTTCCCGTATTCTAAGATAATCTTTTTGAAATAAAACTTGCTTCAAATTTTGTAATTCTAAGTTAATGCTTGAGCTAAATAGCTGGATAGTTTCTGAAATAAATTGTTTATCACCTCCAGAAAGATCTATAAGATAATTAAGGGAATAATGATTATTTTGCTCCGGCGAAATTACAATTGCCTTTTCTAAAGTCTTCCTAATTTGAAAAACAACACGAGCATCATTAAAGGGTTTTTTAATAATTGCCTCTGCATATGCCAACATCCTACTTTCCTGTTGAGATGGTATTTCTCCTGTTGTTATAATAACAGGCAAGGCAAGTCCTAATTCTGTTTTAATATAATCTGCTATTTGATACCCACTAATTGGAGAAGCATCTTCCTCGATAATTAGAAGATCTGCTGAGCTATTATCATTTAACCACTGTATAGCTTCTAAACCATCCTGGCATATAACTAACAACCATTTTTCATTAAGGGAAATTTGGCTAAATTTTTCACATTCTTGAGAACAGCTTTCAACTAATAAAATAGTTGCGTGATCTCTCGGGGAATTCTGTAGGTTTCTCATAGGGCGCGGTGATTTGGGGAATTACCTTAACCAGATATTAGATCAACTCGAGTACTTTGTCTATTTCTTTAATTATACTTTTTTGATGGGTTAAAATTACTACTTTTTCCTGAGCTTCAGTATGTTCCAACGAAGAAGATAGGTCTTTTAACACATTAAAGTTGCAATTTAACGAGGTGCCCTTCAAACTGTGTGCTAATTGTCTTACATTTTCAAAATCCTCCTTGTCTATAGATTCAGCTAATCGAACTTTAAAACTTATCAAATTATTCTTTACGATTGCCATTAGTTCTACATAAGCTTCTTCCTCTCCTTCCAACTTTTCCATTAGTGCTTCCTTATCAAAATGCTTAATTCCTGTTTCCTGAACTAAACTATTTTGTTCCTTCTCTCTGGCTGGAACAATCAAGTATTTTTTTATGATATCGCTAATAGTATTAAAAATTACAGGTTTGGTAACATAATCATCCATTCCATATTCCTGACATCGTTCCTTCTCCCCTTTTACAGTTCTGGCGGTAAGCGCAATAATTGGAATATGTTCTCCCTCTTTTTCTAGCTCACGAATTTCCTGAGTTGCTTCAAAACCACTTAATATAGGCATTTGAACATCCATAAAAATAAGATCTATCTTTTCTGAACTAAACATTTCAACCGCCTCTTGTCCATCACTAGCTTCAAGAATAACTGCGTTGGGAAGGGCTTTCTTAATAATAGTCTTTGCTAAAAATTTATTTACTGGGTTATCTTCTGCAACTAAAATGGTGAATACAATATTAGTTTCTTCTATTCTATGTTCTACTACAGTTTTATCTTCAGATTTTGGTGCTTTAATGTTCTTTAACATGTTAAATAATTGATCTATCTGAATTGGCTTTGTGATATTGTATTGTACATCAAGATCTTTACATGATTGATGTATCTTTTCATCATCTGCAGAACTATGTAGAAGTATTATAGGCAGTTTCTCTGGTCCAAATTTAAGTTTGTTTCTTATGTGTCCAATTAATTCTACACCGTTCATGTACGGCATATTAAAATCTACAATTGCTAGATCAAAATTATTGCCACTTTCTAGGGCCTGTAATGCTGTAATTCCATTTGCTACCAATTCACTTTCTATACTTCCAATAGCTAACATTTCCTTAAGAATAATTCTATTATTGGTGTTATCATCTATCACCAATACTTTTTTGATCTTACGGGACTTTTCCTGCAAGGAACTATCCCCTTTTTCAGTTTTGAAGTTTATTTGAAATGAAAATTCACTTCCTACTCCTAATTCGCTGCTCAGTTCTAATTTACTGCCCATCAAGCCCAGTAATTTATTGCTAATAGTTAAACCCAGCCCTGTCCCACCATATTTTCTTGTGGTAGATGAATCTTCTTGATCAAATGCATTAAAGATCTTGGTAAGATTATTTGGCGCAATTCCAATCCCAGTATCTCTAATTTTGAAAGTATATACCATTTCATTTTCACTACCTATTACAGGAACTGCATCAATTTTTAGTTCTACCTCACCCTTTTCGGTGAATTTCACTGCATTCCCTAAAAGATTAGTGATCACTTGTCTAATTCTCACCGTATCGGCATAGATAAATCTGTGGATGTCTGATGAGATATTCAATAAGACCTCTAAATTTTTCTCATGTGCCTGGTGTTTTATAATATCTATAGTTTGTCCGCAAAGAACTAGTAAATCTGTTTTTTCAATACTTATCTCCAGTTTTCCTGCCTCGATCTTAGAAAAGTCCAGAATATCATTAATAAGATCTAATAAGGAGTTAGCCGAATTATAGACCGTTTTCATATACTGTTTTTGACTAGGATTAAGCTCTGTTTTCATTAACAGATCTGTAAAACCAATCACCCCATTTAATGGTGTTCTAATTTCATGGCTCATATTAGCCAAAAATTCAGATTTGGATTTATTAGCAGATTCTGCCTTCAACTTAGCTTCAACTAGAGAATTTTCCATTTTCTTTCGCTGAGTAATATCTTGAATAGTAGAAAGTATAATATTTTTGCCGTCGGCATCCTTCATATTTACTCCAGATATAAGAACTGGGAATGGAAACCCTTCTTTTTTTAGAAATATCGTCTCAAAAGCCTCTTTAGTGCCAGATTTCAAAAATTTGATCAGTTTCTCATGATTTCCTTCAAAACTGTCCAATGCTATTAACTCCTTAAAATTAAGAGCGGTAAATTCATCAAGATCATATCCTACAGATTTTAATAGGGCATTATTTGCGTTTAAAAAATTACCTGTCTTTGCCTCAATAACTCCAATCCCAATTGGAGAAAGTTCATAAAGAGATCTAAATCGAGCTTCATTCTCTAGTATAAGTTCTTCTGCAATCTTTCTTTCGGTAATATTGCTTTGAGTCCCGATCATTCTAAGTGGATTTCCTTTATCATCCCACTTGATGGTCTTACCTCTATCTAAGATCCATTTGTAAGTTCCATCTTTAGATCTTACTCTTTTCTCGATATTATATTCTTTAGCTTCGCCTTCAAAATAATCTTTAAGTGCTAGATCAGATTTCTCTCTATCATCAGGATGAATTCTATTATCCCATTCTTCTACATCTGTTAAAGATTCATCCGGATCAAAACCTAACATAAGCTTAGCTTGATCGGACATGTACTGTTTTCCTTCCGGAATATCCCAATCCCAAACTCCATCTCCAGAACCTTCCAGAGCGAATTGGTACCGCTGTTCACTTTCTTTAAGTTCATCTTCTATATCCTTAACTTTGGAAATATCTGTAGCAATTCCTAAAAAACCAATAAGTTCATCTGAATTATTGGTAACAGCAGTGGTTACCACATGAACGGGGAATTTGCTCCCATACTTTCTAATATAGGTCCATTCATGAGAATCAAATTTATCATGCTTTGCATTATAGGTAAGAATCTCAAAATCGTTTAAACTTTTAGAGTCTGAAATATTCAATTCGCTCAATCTTTTCGATATTTCTTCTGAATCATGGAATTTTATAAGCCCTTCCTTCTTCACAACTTCTTCTGCTGTATAACCCAATAAATTCTCGGCTCCTTTATTGAATTTTTTAATGATCCCATTTAAATCTGTTTCAATTATGGCCACTTGAGTGGTGGCACCCATCAATGTTTCCAGATCATTCAAACTAGCTTTTAAAGCCTCTTTGGCTTCAACACTTTCTGTAATATCGTTTATCTGGGCAATGAAATATAATGGAATTCCATCCTGATCTCTTAATAAGGAAACGCTAATTAGACCATAAACTATTCTTCCATCTTTATGCAGATATCTCTTTTCAACATTGTAAGTTTGACTTTTATTTGAAAACAAGCCTTGAAGTTTTTCTATATCTAGATTTTTTTCATCCGGATGTGTAAATTCGGTAAAATCCTTCTGTAAGAATTCCTGTTGTGTATATCCCAGCAGTTGAGAAAGAATTTTATTTACTTTTAGCCATTTCCCCTCCAAGGATAACATGGCCATACCATTTGGCGAATATTCGAATGCATTTTTAAACTGTTGAGAATTTTCTACAGCTCTTTTCTCTAATAATTTTCGGGGAGTTATATCTTCTAACTGACTAATAATAAGATCTGTGGCTTCAAAATCGGTGCGAATGATTGATGTATTAACGTTGCACCAGAGAAGATCTCCATGCTTATTATAGTACCTTAATTCTAATTTATAATCTTCTAATTCCCCACTTAGCAACTTTTCTCTATACGAATTTGCCAACTCCAGATCATCTGGATGAATAAGTTCCTTAAATGTTAGTTTCGAAATAGTCTCTTGATCTGATCTTTTATATCCGAAAATCTCATACGATGCCGGATTGGCCATAATTACTTGATTTTGGATACTAACCATAATAATCCCGATGGGCGAGCTCTCAAATACCTGTTCAAACCTATCTTTACTGATCTGAAATTCTAATTCACGTTCTCTATCCTTATTTATATCTTGAAATGCTCCATAAACTTTAATACATTTGCCATCTCTCATCTCCGGCTTCCCGAAAGCCCTAACCCATATTTCATTTCCTTTTGCAGTTACCAATTGCAATTCTGTATCAAACGGAATTCCTTCAGTTACGGCCTCGTTAAATAATTTAGTTATAAGCTCTCTACTTTTCCCTTCCTTATAAAAATTAATGCTAGTTTCTACGTTCGGTTTAAAGTCTTCAAAAACTTCATGAATTTCTCGAGTAACCTTAGTCCAGATCATGGTCTGATTCTCGAGATCTACTTCCCAACCACCAGTTCTGGTTAATTGATTAACCTCTTCAAAAACATCCTTTAGTTTCTTTAAATATTTATTTTCATCCAATAAGAGCTTTGTCTTTTCTTCCTGTTTAGAAACGTCTGTATAAATAACAAGGATCTTGGCGGGGGAATTTGGCGTTTGTTTTAAGATCTTCGATTTACCTTCTAAAAAAACATACACTCCCTTTTTATTTTTGAATTTAAAAAAAGTTTCAAAATCAGTTATTGGACCTCCGCTTTCCTTTAATAGATTATAAGCATTTATGGCCTC
>JBBSVD010000076.1:0-9034 GCA_038233835.1 Flavobacteriales bacterium
ATGATGATAAGTTGGTTGGACTTATAACTTTTCGAGACATTACTAAACTTACTCAAAAACCAAATGCCAATAAAGATAGCTACGGAAGACTTCGTGTTGCTGCAGCTATTGGTGTTACTGCAGATTCTGTAGAGCGCGCAACTGCATTGGTGAATGCTGGTGTAGATGCTATTATTATAGACACAGCTCACGGACATACTAGAGGAGTAGTGGAAGTGCTAAAAAGCGTAAAAGCTAAATTCCCAGATTTGGAAGTTGTTGTTGGAAATATTGCAACCGCTGAAGCTGCTAAATATTTAGCAGATGCCGGAGCAGATGCTGTAAAAGTAGGAATAGGCCCAGGATCTATTTGTACTACAAGAGTAGTAGCTGGGGTTGGTTTTCCACAATTCTCTGCGGTGTTAGAGGTTGCTGCCGCTTTAAAAGGAACCGGAGTTCCTGTTATTGCAGATGGAGGAATTCGCTATACAGGAGATATTCCTAAAGCTATTGCTGCGGGAGCAGATTGTGTAATGCTAGGATCCTTACTTGCAGGAACTAAAGAATCTCCGGGCGAGACCATTATTTATGAAGGCCGTAAATTTAAATCATATCGCGGAATGGGTTCTGTAGAAGCGATGAAACAAGGTTCAAAGGATCGTTATTTTCAGGATGTGGAAGACGATATTAAGAAATTGGTTCCAGAAGGTATAGTAGGACGTGTTCCTTACAAAGGAGAACTGGAGGAGAGCATCCATCAATTTGTTGGCGGACTTCGCGCCGGTATGGGATATTGTGGAGCAAAGGATATAGAAACTTTAAAGGAAACCGGGAAATTTGTTAAAATAACATCCTCTGGAATTCATGAAAGTCATCCTCATGATGTAACTATCACTAACGAATCTCCAAATTATAGCAGGTAGTTAAAAAATTGATTCAATATAAAAGCGGTTTCATAATTAAAATGAAACCGCTTTTTTAATGGTTAGGATATACATTACTGCTTCGGCATTTCAATACCTAATTTTTTCATCACCGTTTCGGTAATATCAAATTTTTCATCTGAAAATGCCAAACCATTCACACTGGTATTAAATATTTGAGTATATTTTTGTTCCGCAATGATAGTTCGCATTGCAGTATCTATTTTCTCATAAAGTGGCTGAGTAAGTTCATTTCTTTTCACTTGTATCAGGACTGAAGCTTTTTGTCTGAAATTCTTTATGTCGTTCTCTATAGACATAATTTCAGATTCTTTAGCAACTCTAATTTCCTCTGTAAAAGTGGTTTTGTTGGTTTTATAATCGGCGATTAGGTCTTCATATTTCTTGATAGTAACTTGAAGATCCTCCTGAAGCTTTAGATTGTAAGTTTTTAAAGATTCTTCCAATGCAGGGATTTCTGGCATTTGATTTAATATGAATTCAGCATCTATCGTTCCAATTTTAGATTGCGCTTGTATGCTTATTGATGAGATAAAAATGGCAAGAGCCAGTACAATGTTTTTCATGATTTATTATTTTTTCCAAATATAGCAGACCCAATTAAATAATAGAAAGAATAACTTTAAAATTATTGCTCTTCGTAAACTGTTGCCCTATTTGGTTTCAAAAGATCCCTAAACTTCATGATCTCAGATTCAGGAACTACCCAGAAAGCAATAGAATGAAGTTCTGTCAATTGCTGAAATCCTGTGAGGTTTCTATCTTCAAGTTTTTCAGCTAGAATAAAGTCTTTCAAATGTATTTCGTGGTGTTTTGCAATAGGGAAGGCTTGTGGTCCTCGAAAGTCCCATATTAATTTAATTTTTCTTTCTTTTTCCATGTAATTATTCCTTTAACACACTAGTGCCATTTTCAGTAAATTCCTTAAAATCCTTCATATATTTAAGTGTTTGTTTCTTGAAAGATCCAAGCATCAAAAGTGCGATTATTTTCATGAATCCCGAAAATTTGAATTCATTATCACTAATCCAACGTGTAGAATTTGAAGTAACTTCTTCAAAATAATTCTTTTGGACATTATATATCCCTTTTGCTTCGTAATTGGTAAAAAGCTTATTGGGCAAATTTTTTTTTCGATAGTCTTAATCATTTCAATCTCAAGTTTACCCATTTGGTATTTTAATTTAGATCGAGCTTCTAATTTACCTGGAGTGCCACTTAAATGTTTATAGGAGATAAATCCTTTTTGCCAATGCTCAAAATTAGCTGGATCTTCAATTTTCGCCAAAACTTCTTCCCGAGGCAGGTCTATAACAATTTGTGCTGAATAATTCATCTTGGTGCCATTTTAGTTAACTTTCTAAATGCTTTTAAAAATTAATAACTTGGAGTATAATTTCTCGAATTTTGAATCGTTACAGATTATAGCTTGTTTAAGCTTGAGGAATTCTTATTTTTGCCGCTGTATTTTAATAATAGTCAGAGCATTTTGGGAGTATTAAAATTACGGTTTATTATTAAAGTTATTTGCTTATAAATGGAGAATCATATCTCAAGGTTTTTTTTATTTATTGGTTGTGCCATTTTGCTGCATAGCTGTAATTATTTTAAGCCAGTAGAGGAACGCCAAAAAGTTGCCCGAGTTAATGATAATTATTTGTACTTAGAAGATATCCAGTCTTTAGTATATAATGATCTAAGTGAAGAAGACAGTATATTATTGGTAAATAATTTTATTAATAGATGGGCTACTCAACAATTACTAATAGACAGAGCAAAAATAAACTTAAGTATACAGCAACAGAAGGAATTTGATGAGTTGGTAAATAACTACAAAAATGAACTTTATAGTAAGGCTTATGCAGATGCACTGGTAGTAAAAAGATTAGACACCTCTTTTAGCCAGATAGAGATAGTAGAATATTATGATGATCATTTAGATAACTTCAGATTGAATGAAGACCTTGTGAAAATGCGCTTTATCAATTTGGATAAGAATAATCTAGATTTTCAGGAAATCAAGAAGAAATTTATAAGGTTTAATTCTGAAGATAGAGAGGATCTGGAAAGGATTGCACTTCAGTTTAAATCTTATTCTTTTAAAGATACTGTTTGGGTTGGCACAAAACCTGTATATGAAAAGATCTTTCCATTGAACGATGGGAATAAGTCGCAATTATTAAAAAAGTCGAATTTTCTTCAACTTGAAGATTCATTAGAAGTATATTTGGTGTATGTTAACGACGTTCTTTTAAGGAACGACCAAGCACCACTGGAATATGCAACTTCCACAATAAAGCAAATTCTCCTTAACAAGAGAAAGGCCAATTTGGTTAAAGATTTAGAAAAAGATATAACAAGAGATGCAATTGAAAACGAACAATTTGAAGTATATAATTAAAGGAATAGCAGCGGTTACTTTATTCTTCGGAATTCAGTCCAGCTCAAAAGCACAGGAAGTAATTGTAACAGATAGTACCGCAATTCAGCCAGAAGTAATTCAGGAACAAGCGCCACAGGAATCTGGCGAATTTAAAAGAATGAAAGTAGACGGTATTGCCGCAGTTGTTGGTGCATATGTTATTCTGGATAGCGATATAGATCTTATGTATAAAGATCTTAAGAGTCAAGGAGTTTCGACAGAAGATTATACAGATTGCCAACTGGCTGGAAGTTTACTAGAGAATAAATTATACGCACACCATGCAATTCAAGATAGTATAGTAGTTTCAGATATTGAGATAAGGAATTATGTAGACCAACAGATCACTCAAATGGTTGGGCAAATTGGTTCTATGCAAAAAGTACTTAATTTTTATAAGAGGGATTCTGAAGATGAATTTAGAACTGAATTATTTGAAATAAATAAACAGCAAGAACTTTCTAAAAGAATGCAACAAGACATTATTGAAAAAGTAGAGATCACTCCAGAAGAAATTCGATCTTATTTTGAAGGAATTCCAGAAGAAGAGAGACCTTATTTTGGAGATGAAGTAGAGATCGCTCAAATAATCATTAAGCCGGAAACGCCTGAATCTGAAAAGCAAAAGGTAATAGATAGGTTAAATCAATTTCGGGAAGATGTTGTAGATAACGGAGCTAGTTTTGGAACTAAAGCAGTTCTCTATTCTCAAGATCCAGGTTCTAGTAGCGATGGGGGGAGAATGCTTATTAACAGAAAAGATGGATTGGATAAAGATTTTAAAGACACGGCCTTTAGTTTACAGGAAGGGGAAGTAAGTGAGCCTTTTGCATCTCAATTTGGATACCATATTATTAAGGTTGAAAAAGTGATTGGTCAAAATTTAGAAATTAGACATATCCTTTTAATACCAGATGTAACTAGTGCAACTGTAGAGAGTGCTAGAAAGGAAATTGATAGTTTAAGAAATAAGATTATCAACAAAGAAATCACTTTTGGGGAAGCTGCAAAAAAATATTCTGATGAGGAGCAAACAGCTGCAAACGATGGTAAATTGATAAATCCTACCAACGGAGATACTAGGTTCGAACTTAAAAAGATAGATCCAGAATTGTATGAGCAGGTTTTAAATTTAGAAGAAGGAGATGTTTCCTTAATTTTAAAGGACCAAGAGCGTACGGGAAAAATATTTTACAAGATTATTACTGTTAACAAGAGATATAAAGAGCACAAGGCAGATTTTGTACAAGATTATCTTAAGATAAAAGGTTTAGCCTTGAAAGGGAAACAATTAGATGCTATTGCAGAATGGCAAAAGGAAAAGATTGCGGATACTTATATTAAAATTAATGGTAAATTCCGAAATTGTTCTTTTGAAAGTAACTGGTTAAAAAAATAAAACACCACAAATGTCCGATGTCACCGCTGTAGAATCTTTAGTTGAAAGGCATCAATTGCTTAAAAAAGAAATAGCGAAGGTAATTGTTGGTCAAGAGAAAGTGATAGATCAAATTCTCTTGTCAATTTTTTCCGGAGGACATGCATTATTGATAGGAGTTCCCGGACTTGCAAAAACATTAATGGTAAATACCATTTCTAAAGCTTTGGGATTAGATTTTAAAAGGATCCAGTTCACCCCAGATCTTATGCCTAGTGATATTCTAGGTTCGGAAATCTTAGATGAGAACAGGCATTTTAAGTTTATAAAAGGACCAATTTTTTCGAATATCATTTTAGCAGACGAAATAAACCGAACTCCTCCAAAAACTCAAGCGGCATTACTAGAGGCTATGCAAGAGCGCTCTGTTACTGTTGCGGGAAATCACTACAAGCTTAGTCTACCTTATTTTGTATTGGCTACTCAAAACCCAATAGAGCAAGAAGGGACTTATCCTTTACCAGAAGCGCAGTTGGACAGATTTATGTTCGCTATTAATTTGGATTATCCTTCCTTTCAGGAGGAAGTAGATGTAGTAAAAACAACCACTACCAACATACAGCAAACTATAGAACCTCTTTTTTCTGCAGCAGAGATCATTGAGATCCAGCAATTAGTTCGCAGAGTTCCAGTAGCAGATAATGTTATAGAATATGCAGTTTCTATGGTTGGGAAAAGCAGGCCGAATGGCAATACCGCTCCAGAGATCATTAAAAACTATGTAGATTGGGGAGCAGGACCAAGAGCTTCACAAAATTTGGTATTGGCAGCTAAGGCGCATGCTATTTTAAATGGTAAGTTTTCTCCTGATATCGAAAATATACAAGCTGTTGCAATGGGGATTTTGAGACATAGGATTATCAAAAATTATAAAGCTGAAGCCGAGGGAATTTCCGAGGAGCAGATTATAAAATCTTTATTTTAGCATCATTGAGTTTCTAATTAAAAATAGAATTCTTACAACAATATTATTTTATACTATTTACAGTTTTTGTGGAATTTACTATTACGAAAATTCTACCAATGCTGAGTCTTTATTTTGGTTTGGATTATTTCTTTTGGTCTTGTTTTGGGTAGTTATAATGATAGATATGATTCAACAACCCATTTTGGATAAAGCATTTTGGATCTTGTCTATGTTTTTCCTCATACTTTTTGCACCTACAGTTTATTTATTCCAAAGAAAGTTAAAGCCTTCATTTTCGAACGAAAGCTAACAGTTATTAATTGCTGATTTAACATTTTATCCTTTCAGAAGTGCCGATTTATCAAATTACCGATCTTAATCAGATAGATTGTTAAGTAATGCGCATTTATATTTCAATTTTAGTTCTAATTTTTAAAATCCGTTCGAATTTTGTAATTTTGCAAGACTTTTTAGAACACTAAATCAAACAAAACATGGCATACGATATTGATATGATCAAAAAGGTATATAGCCAAATGGCAGACCGCGTGAATAAAGCGCGTGAAGTTGTTGGTAAGCCTTTAACACTTTCAGAAAAAATACTTTATTCTCATTTATGGGATGGGAAAACTGAACAGGCTTTCAAAAGAGGTAAAGATTATGTGGATTTTGCTCCAGACAGGATAGCTTGTCAAGATGCAACCGCTCAAATGGCTTTACTTCAATTCATGCAAGCTGGAAAGAAGAATGTAGCAGTGCCTACTACAGTTCACTGTGATCACTTGATCCAGGCGAAAATGGGAGCAGCTTTAGATCTAGTTTCGGCAAATAAATCTAGTCATGAAGTATTTGAATTTTTAGAATCTGTTTCCAATAAATATGGAATTGGATTTTGGAAACCTGGTGCTGGAATCATACATCAAGTTGTGCTTGAAAATTACGCATTTCCAGGTGGAATGATGATAGGAACAGATTCTCACACAGTAAATGCTGGTGGTTTAGGAATGGTGGCTATTGGTGTAGGTGGAGCAGATGCTGTAGATGTTATGGCAGGAATGGCTTGGGAGTTGAAATTCCCGAAACTTATTGGTGTTAAATTAACTGGAAAGCTTTCTGGATGGACTTCAGCAAAGGATGTTATTTTGAAAGTAGCTGGTATTTTAACGGTTAAAGGGGGGACAGGAGCAATAATAGAATATTTTGGAGATGGTGCTCTCTCTTTATCTTGTACTGGAAAAGGAACGATTTGTAATATGGGAGCTGAAGTTGGTGCAACTACTTCTACTTTTGGGTATGATGATTCTATGGAGCGTTACCTAAATGCTACTAATAGAGCAGATGTTGCAGCTGCAGCAAATGAAGTGAGAGAGCACTTAACTGGTGATGATGAAGTGTATGCAAATCCAGAACAATATTTTGATGAATTGATCGAGATCGATTTATCTGAATTAAGACCACATTTAAATGGTCCTTTTACTCCAGATCTAGCAACTCCTATTTCTGAAATGGGAAAAGCAGCAAAGGAAAATGATTGGCCAATAAAAGTTGATTGGGGACTAATAGGTTCTTGTACTAACTCTTCTTATGAAGATCTTACTCGTGCTGCCTCTATCGCAAAACAAGCCGTCGATAAAAATATTAAAGCAAAATCTGATTTTGGAATCAACCCAGGATCTGAAACTATTCGATTTACTGCAGAAAGAGATGGATTGCTTCAGATATTTGAAGATCTAGACGCTACAATTTTTACTAACGCATGTGGACCATGTATTGGTCAATGGGATAGAAGCGATAGAAAAGGGGATGAAAAGAACACTATTGTTCATTCATTTAACCGAAACTTCTCTAAAAGAGCAGATGGAAACCCAAATACACATGCCTTTGTAGGTTCGCCAGAAATAGTTGCTGCAATTGCAATCTCAGGAAGATTGGATTTTGATCCTACCAGAGATAAGCTTATAAATGAAGATGGGGAAGAAGTAATGTTGGATGAGCCAACAGGAATAGAACTTCCACCTAAAGGATTTGATGTTAAGGATCCAGGATATGTTGCTCCTTCTAAAGATGGAAGTGAAGTAGTTATTAAAGTAGCTAAAGATAGTGAACGTCTTGAGCTTCTAGAGCCTTTTAAGCCTTGGGATGGAGAAAATCTAACAGGTGTAAGGTTACTTATTAAAGCATTCGGTAAATGTACTACAGATCATATTTCTATGGCTGGGCCTTGGTTGAGATACAGAGGGCATTTAGATAACATTTCTAATAACATGCTTATTGGAGCTATTAATGCTTACAATAAAAAGACAAATTTTGTTAAGAGCCAGATAAATGGAGAATATGACGGAGTACCTGCAGTAGCAAGAAAATACAAAGTTGATGGAATTCCTACTATTGTTGTGGGAGATCATAACTATGGGGAAGGATCTTCCCGAGAACATGCTGCTATGGAACCAAGACATCTTGGTGTTAAGGTGGTATTAGTGAAATCTTTTGCTAGAATTCATGAAACAAACCTTAAGAAGCAAGGGATGTTAGGAATCACTTTTGCAAATGAAAAGGATTATGATCTAATTCAGGAAGATGATACTTTTAACTTTGTAGATCTAGCTGAATTTGCTCCGGACAAACCACTAAGCATAGAGGTTGTTCATGCAGATGGAAGTAAAGATACTTTCAAGGCCAATCATACTTATAACGATTCACAGATAGAGTGGTTTAAGCAAGGTTCTGCTCTTAACTTGATTAAGATCCAGAATAACGCCTAAGATTCTATTAGGAACTTTATATTTAATTAAAAAAGCGAACCCCGGAAAAATTAATTTCCGGGGTTCTTTTAGTTAATCAATTAATACCCTACTATTAACAGTTAACTAATTTTTACAGTTGAGTTATCCTTAAAATTCATTGTAATTAATGAAACATAAAGGCAAAAATCCTCCACACATTTTGGATGCGAATTAGACAAACTATAATGTAAATAATTTTTGTTCGAAAAATGAAATTTTCGAATTTCCTGATTTTAGAAGGTAGGGTTTTTAAAATCAGCAGAACCGTTTTGCGGCTCACAGAGCGAATTTAGGTATTAAAGTGTATATATCGAAATAAAAACTTTATTTAATAGTGGTTCTTTTACAAGAATAACATTTCTCATTATAGACAATTAAAAATGATACTAGAAATCGAAATTTATAGTAATTCTTCCATAAATATAAATTTTTATTTTTTCTCGCTAAAACACAAAAAAAAACTCGGAAAAATTTTCCGAGTTTCATCAAATGACTATTCGACACCCTACAATCGTTTAATCAATTTTTAGGTAAGTATCTTATTAAAAATTATATTTTTAA
>JBBSVD010000077.1:0-8975 GCA_038233835.1 Flavobacteriales bacterium
CATAAAAGCATATCAAAAAATTCTTGAAAATACTAATTAAAATAGTGGTCGCGCTACTATTGTTTTTCGTTTTTTTATTGATTTTATTTTCTATTCCTGCCGTACAAACCTCGGTAGCCAAAAAGATAACAAATTCCATTCAAGAACGTTCAGATGTTGATATGTCTATAGGAAAAGTTAGCTTATCTTATTTTGGTAAGGTAAAGTTGAATGATGTACTTGTGAAAGATCATCATGAAAATACGTTATTAAAGATCGATGAATTCAGGACTTCCATTTTAGGGATCTCCAATTTAATTGCAAATAACCCCGATCTAGGAAGCTCTACCGCTGAAGGTTTCACTTTTAATATGAAACGCTACAAAGGGGAAGATTCAGACAACCTTAGCATTTTACTAGATAAACTTAAAACTGAACCGACTGGTGAACCAAAACCATTTAAACTTTCGGTTAGAGATATCTTCATTTCTGAAGGTTACTACAGTTATATAGACGAAAATATCAGCAATCCAGAGATTGTTATACTGGATAAACTAGAATTACAGGCAGAATTTCTGAATGTTGCTGGACAAGAATTTAAAGTGAATATCAATACATTGCAAGCTGAAGAAGGTCGTGGCTTGGATATTAGAAATCTAAAAACAGAATTCTCTTATTCCCCGACCAAGATGAAATTGAATTCCCTTTTTCTAACCACTCCATATTCCAATTTAGAGGGAAGTATTGAAATGGATTATACTTTGGAAGGTTTTTCAGATTTTCTGAATAAGGTTAATTGGAATATACAACTGGTAGATTCTAATATCTCAACCAATGATCTTGTTCTTTTTTATGAACCTTTTGGAAATAATCAGAACTTATTAATTTCTACCACGCTAGATGGAACTTTAAATGATTTCATACTGAAAGATCTGGATCTGAGAGGGATGGACAGAAGCCATATGGATGGTTTAGTTAAAATTACCGGAGCTTTTTCTGAAGAGATGAAAGATTTTAAGCTAACGGGGAATTTTAATGAATTAGCTACCAATTACTACGATCTGGTAAACTTATTACCAAGTATTCTAAAGCCTAAATTACCACTGACCCTAAGGGAATTCGGTAATTTGAGATTAACTGGAAAGACTATTGTTACAAAGAATTCCTTAGATGCAGATGTTGTTATAAATACACAGCTAGGAGGTGTGAAAGCTGATATTGAGATGAATAATATTACTAGCAGCACTGCGGTTAGCTATAAAGGAAATCTCATTTTTAATCAATTTAACATTGGTAGATTACTGGATAATAAAGAACTTGGAAAGACAAGCTTAAACTTAAACATCAATGGAAATGGCTTTACTGCAGCTTCTTTAAACACCCAAGTACGAGGGAAGATCTCAAGACTTAACTTTAAAAATTATACTTATTCTGATATTACCATTTTAGGCAACGTGAGAAATTCCGTATTCAACGGGAATTTTATCTCAAACGATCCAAATTTTAAATTGGAATTCAACGGCTTGGTAGATATTTCTCAAAAAGTAAATGTTTACGATTTTCAAGCCTCAGTTGCTTATGCAGATCTTCATACTTTAAATTTTATCTCCAGAGATAGCACTGCTATTCTAAAAGGTGACATCTTAATTAATATGCAAGGTGATAATTTGGACAATCTCGCTGGAAAGATTTTGTTATTAAATACTTCCTATCAAAACGAAAATGATCTTTATTACTTTGATGATCTAGAAGTTAATTCAACTTTCGATGCAAATGGAGTTAGAACCATAGCCGTAAATTCTCCAGATGTAATTAACGGGAAAGTAACCGGGAAATTTAAAATTTCTGAAGTAGGTCCTCTAATTACCAATTCTATTGGAAGTATTTACACCAATTATCGCCCAAAAATCACTACCACAGATCAATATTTAGAATTCGATTTTGATATCTATAATAAAATTGTAGAAGTTTTCTATCCGGAAGTTACACTAGCGCCAAACACCTATGTTCGAGGTAGAATAGAATCTGATGAATCTGAATTTAAATTAACCTTTAAGTCTCCAAAAATCGAAGCTTTTGGAAATATGATGAAGGATATCAATATTCAAGTAGATAATAACAACCCAATTTATAACACCTTCGTTGAAGCCGATAGTGTATCAACTAAATATTATAATTTTTCTGAATTCAGTTTGATTAATGTAACCCTTCGCGACACCTTATTTATTCGTTCAGAATTTCAAGGAGGCAAGAACAACAAAGATGTTTTCAACTTAAACTTCTATCATACCATTAACGAGGATAATAAATCGGTGGTTGGAATTCAGAGATCTGATGTAAAATTTAAAGAGAATGTTTGGTTCTTAAATGAAACTGATAATAAGAATAATAAAATTGTATTTGATAATAGTTTTAATAATGTGGTTATAGATTCCTTAGTGCTGAGCCATAATCAAGAATTTATTAGATTAAATGGAAAACTAAGAGATACAACCTATAAAGATTTCAAAATTGCCTTTGAAGATGTAGATATTGGAAAGATCACACCAGATCTGGATAGCCTAGATCTTGCAGGAACCTTGAATGGTAAACTTAATTTACTTCAGGAAAAAGGGGCGTATTATCCCAACACATCTCTAACCATTAAAGATCTTAGTGTTAATGAAAATTTACTTGGTAATCTTAAGTTGGATGTAGATGGCAATGGAGATCTTTCTTTTTATAATATCGATGCTACTTTAACTAATAAAGGATTTGAATCCCTGAGTGCACAAGGAGGAATAAATGTTGGGAATAAACCAACAATAGATTTGGATGTAGTCCTTCGAAAGTTCAATTTGGCAGCATTTAGTGCACTCGGAAGAGATGCAATAGACAATATTAGAGGTCTCGCCTCTGGTGAAGCCAAGGTTAGCGGAAATTATAAGAATCCAGATATTACGGGGAAATTAGAATTAGAGAAGGCCGGATTGCGAATTCCTTACCTAAATGTAGATATAGATTTTAGGGAAAATGCATTAGTAAATCTTACTAATCAACAATTTAATTTTGACAATATTGATATAGTAGATACCAAATATAAAACTTCTGGTGTACTGGATGGAATTATTTCTCATAAAAATTTTAAAGAATGGTTTCTGGATCTAAATGTTACCAGCGAAAGGTTGTTGGTATTAGATACTGAAGCTACAGAAGATGCCTTGTATTATGGAACCGCATTTATAGATGGATTTGCAAGTATAAAAGGCCCAACAGATGAGTTGGTAATAGATGTGAATGCCTCTACAGCAAGAGGAACAATTTTTAAGATCCCACTAAATGATACCGAATCTATTGGGGATAATTCCTATATCCATTTCTTAAGTCCAGAAGAAAAAGCTTCCCGACTTGCTGGGAATCCAATAGTAATTCCAGAGGTAAAAGGTCTAGAATTGAATTTTGATTTGGATATTACAAACGATGCGGAAGTAGAAGTTGTGGTAGATCAAACAAGTGGAAGTACATTACGCGGGCGTGGAGCAGGAAACTTATTATTGGAGATTAATACCAATGGAAAATTCAATATGTGGGGAGATTTCGTGGTATATGAAGGGGTTTATAATTTTAAATACGCAGGACTGGTACAAAAGGTTTTTCAGGTGAGATCTGGTAGTAGTATTAACTGGGATGGTAATCCAACTCAGGCTCAATTAGATGTAAGTGCGGTTTATGAAGTGAATGCAAATCCAGCAGTTCTTTTGGAAAATCCTTCAATAAATAGAAAGATACCTGTAGAAGTTGTGATCCTGCTGCAAGGGCAAATTGCCCAGCCAGATATTACATTTAATGTGGAATTTCCTAATGCAAGTTCTGTAGTTCGTTCTGAGTTGGAATATAGAATAAGCGACCGCGCCAGTAGAGAATTGCAGGCTTTATTCCTTGTTACTCAAGGTTCCTTTTATAGCGAATTTGCTATTGGTCAAAATGCTATCACAGGAAATCTAGTGGAAAGAGCTTCTTCCTTAGTGAATGATATTTTTGCCGATGAAGATGGTAAATTTCAGGTAGGTGTAAATTATGTTCAAGGAGATAGAACACCAGATCAACAAACAGTAGATAGATTTGGACTTACACTTTCTACGCAGATCACGAATAGAGTTTTGATAAATGGACAGGTTGGGGTTCCAGTTGGAGGCGTCACCGAATCTATTATTGTTGGAGATGTAGAAATTGAATTTTTATTGAACGAAGATGGTTCTCTTCGGGCTAAAGTTTTCAACAGAGAGAACAACATACAATTCATTGGAGAGGAAATAGGATTTACACAAGGAATAGGCCTCTCTTATGCTGTAGATTTTGATACCTTCAAGGAGTTGATAAGAAAGATCCTGAATAAAGAGATTATGAAATCTGTTGAAGAAAAAGATCAGGAAGAATCGGCTAAATCTCTTGCTCCAGAATATATTGTTTTCCCAAAACAATAACTCCATTAAGAATTTCAAATTAAATTTCGGTTAAATAAGCACGAAGTTTTCAACGTTTAAAAATATACTTTGTAATTTTAAAATCAAAGAAAACTACATGAGCACAACTATTAATAGAATTGGGGTAATGACCTCTGGCGGGGATTCTCCGGGAATGAATGCAGCAATTAGGGCGGTGGCAAGAGCTTGTGCCTATTATGATATTAAATGTGTTGGTTTTTATCGTGGATTTCAAGGTATGATAGAAGGAGATTATGTAGAAATGGATGCTCGTAGTGTTCGGAATATTATCTCGCGTGGTGGGACAATTTTAAAGTCTGCCAGATCTAAGGAATTTTTAACGCCCGAAGGGCGTAAAAAAGCTGCAGACAATTTAAGAGAGGCAAAAGTTGATGCAATGATCTTAATTGGTGGTGATGGAACCTTTCGCGGTGGACAAGTATTTAGTGCAGAACATGGAATTTCTGTAATTGGAGTGCCGGGAACTATAGATAACGACATCTCCGGAACAGATTATACCATTGGATATGATACTGCTTTAAATACGGTGGTTGAAGCTATAGACAAGATTAGAGACACCGCAAGTTCTCATAATAGATTATTCTTTGTTGAAGTTATGGGAAGAGATGCCGGATTTATAGCTCTGAATAGTGGTGTTGGTGCTGGAGCAGAGGAAATATTGATCCCTGAGGAAGATCTAGGGCTGGAAAGGCTTCTTCATTCGCTAGAACGCAGCAGAAAATCTGGAAAAACTTCTAGTATTGTGGTAGTCTCTGAAGGAGACAAGATTGGAAAGAATGTTTTTGAACTTGCAGAATACGTTACTCAAAATCTACCAGATTATGATTCCAGAGTGACAGTTCTAGGACATATACAAAGGGGTGGAAGTCCAAGTTGTTTTGATAGGGTATTGGCAAGCAGATTATGTGTGAAAGCTGTAGAATTATTACTGGAAGGAAAAAAGGATATTATGGTTGGTTTTGTAAACAACAGCATTCAAGACTGCACTTTGGAGAACGCCTTAAAAGGAAAGCACAATATCAATAAAGATCTTTTAAGAATATCAGATATTTTATCGACTTAGATCATGAGTATAGCTATCATTGCATATATGGGAAGAAACCTGAAATGGTTCAATTTCTAAATAAATATAAGGACAGGCTTCCTTTAAACCATATTGAATTAATAGCAACAGTAATTAAAGGGACTCGAACAGAAAAAGCGGGATTCGAGGTGAAAAAATTATGATCTGGACCAATGGGTGGCGATGCACAAAGCCTCTCGCTTAGTTGAAGGAAAGATAGATATGGTATTATACTTTAGAGATCCTTTAGATAAGCCTTCACATGAACCAGATAATTTTATACTAATGCGATATACATAAAATTCCATTGGTAACAAATCCTGCTACGGCAGGTATGTTAGTGAAGGTTATTTAGAAGCGATCACACTTATTTCTACATTCACAAATTTTGGTAAGTTGGCTACTTCTACCGTTTCTCTTGCTGGAGCTGTTTCGGCATTAAAATAACGGGCATATATTTCATTGATCTTCGTAAAATTATTCATGTCACTAATAAAAATAGAAGATTTCAATACATTTTCAAAGGTCATTCCTGCCTCAGTAAGAATGGCTTTTAAATTTTCCATAACCAATTCTGTTTCTTCTTGTATAGAACTAGTAACCAGATTTCCTGTTTTTGGATCTATGGCTATCTGTCCAGAAGTATAAAGCATATCTCCTTTTAAAACCGCTTGATTATAAGGACCAATTGGTGCTGGAGCATTAGATGTATTAATGATTTTTTTCATAATTATAAATTTTTAGTTATAGATTTCTGTCTGGTTCTCTGCGTTTATCATATTTAATATCGCTTAAAACCGATGATTTAATTCCAATAAAGAAATTCCAAGAACTTCTATCGCTAAATGGAATCCAGTTAAAACTCATTCTCCAACTATCCAGATCTCGTTGAAATCTTAATGTAGTATAGGTGAATCCACCACCTTTAATATCAAATCCGGAAGAAGCACCAACCACCCATTTTGGAGCCAATTCTACATCGCCTGAGAACATAATAGAATGAGAAGAAATTTCACTTTGTCGAGCATTATTGCTGTATGTCATAGTATAAGCCACTCGCAAATCCCAAGGAATCTTATAATTATACCATTCATTTATCCCTTCTTCTTCTTCATCATTATCAAAAACATCATTTTCTTCATCATAGATTTCTCCATTGATACCTGTTGATTTTCCGAAAAGGTCATCAGGTCTACCTCCATTTCTGTAGGTTTCATTTTCAGACTTATCTTTTTCCTCGCTGCCCAATTCGAAATCCTTGCTGGAAAACGCATAACCGAAACTCACATTGGCGGAAGTCATTCTAAAAAGACTTCCTCCATTATTAATGTTCAATTTATCTACACGCCTATTATTATTGTCTAAAGCATAAATATCTAAATTGGCACCTAAATTAATATCCAATTTGTTTTCAATTATAGGAATACTTCCACGTAAATTTAACGGTGCTAGTCGCAAAGAATCTGTGGAAAGACTGTATGCAGTACTTACACTAAAATTATTAAGCAATTTAATTTTTTTAGCTTCGACGGCTGTGCTATCTCTATCTCTAACTTTGGCTTCTAGGGTATTGCTAATGGACAAACCAATCGAACTAGAAAATAACTGACTCGGAGTTCCAAATAAGGATCCTTGAAATCTGGTAAAATCTACCAGTTGATTTCGGCTCGGATTTAAATTATCAACAATTTCATATTGATCATAGTATTTATCAAATGAAGGATTATAGTTGTAACTAATAGATGGCCTCATTACATGACGAATGGCTTGGATCTTTTTATCTTTCCCAAAATTCATCATTCCGTAGACCGTTGTTCCAATTCCCGTGCTAAAATTGTAAGTTCTAAAAGAATCGAAACCATCAATTGTATCAATTACAATTTTTCTGTTTACTTGATCAAAAGATCTGTCAAAGGTTTTAAATACCCAATTCTCTTGATAATTAGCATTAGCACTCACGCTTAAATATTTCAGTAATTTAAAGTTGGTAGAAACTGGAATGGTGTGCTGGGCACCGAAATTTGCATCTTTAAACATTTGTGGTTTAAAGAATAAGGAATCAAAGGTTTGAATCCTATTCTCTCCTCTAAAATTATACTGAAAATTGATGTTTTCGATCAATCCTTTTTTCGCACCTAGTTTTGGAGCCAAAGGATAGATCCTGGAAACACTTCCTTGAACTGTTGGCAAGGTCATGTTTATCTGTCCTGTATTACTGTTTTGGGTATGAGTTGCTGCTACACTTAAATTAACCTGTGGTTCTCCCGGGAAAGTTTTGGAATAAGATACAGATGAACTTAAAGTATTATTTAAAAAGTTTGCAGTGTTGGTTTGATTCACAGATTGTTGATAGTACTTGCTGCTTCCCAGGTTAACAGAAGCTGAAAATCTAGAATTAGGGCTAGATTTAGTATCCTGAGAATGGCTCCATTGAATATTATAAACTGAACTTTGAGTAAAGTCGGGGAAACCTCGTTCACTGTTGAGTAAGTTTTCATATCTAAAATTTACATTTCCCCGGAATCTATAGCGTAAGGCATAACTAGAAGCCAATCTTAAACCATAACTCCCATTGGTATAATAATCTCCAAGCGCCAGAAGATCTACATAGTCGCTAATAGCAAAATAATAGCCTCCATTTTGCAAACTATAACCCCTATTATTACTTTGTCCAAATGATGGAATTATAAACCCTGAAGTTTCTTCTTCTGTTAATGGGAAATAACCAAATGGTAATCCCAAAGGAGTGGGAACATCTGCGATATACATGTTCACCAATCCTGTTACAATTTTCTTTTTTGGCACAAACTTTATTCTTCTTGCATAAAAATAATAGTCTGGATCTTCTTCATTTTCAGAAGTAGTAAATCTTACATTTTCCATGAAGTAAACCGAATCATTCTCTCTTTTTGTTACCTCACCTTTTACCTTAAAAGCTCCTTCTTCGGTTCTGGAATTATAAACCAAAGCCTTTTTAGATTTAAAATTGAAGCGAATTGAGTCTGGTTTAACCGTGTTTTGAGCCTGAGTAAAGACGGGTTTCTGCGAATAGTTCCCTAAAGAGTCTGGTATTCCATAAGCATAAACTTCATTTTTTTCATTGTCTAAAATAATAAGCCCTGCGTTTATTACCATGTCACCATAAGTGATTTGGGCCTGATCATATAGATACATTCTGTTTTCCCTCGGACTGAATCTCATGTAATCTTCGGCCTTATAAGCCACTACATCTGTAAGCAGACTAGGCTTTTTCTTAACAGAGTCAGTTTGTATTGGATTAGATATCAGTTTGGTAGTAGAAATTTTTAAGGAATCGGCAACTCGCACCGTGCTGTCTCTTTGCGCGTTTATTCTAACTTCTTCAGTTGGTTTTTTTTCCTGTGCGTGAGATAACACTGGAAATATCAGCATTATAACAAAAGAAAAAAGAATATAAAGTGAGTTTGTCC
>JBBSVD010000078.1:0-8737 GCA_038233835.1 Flavobacteriales bacterium
CTTTGGTCTTTCCGCTTCGTGCATCCCAGTATTTAATATCGATTCTCCTACTAGTACTGAATTCTGATCGTTTACCTATATAAGTAATTCTAGTATATAGAACAGCTGAGTCTACGGAATCAGAAGCCCTTTGTTTTGGATAAAAAAGTATTGAAAATGAATTTGACATTGGTGACAGTTTTAAAATGCTCACCAGAAAGGTACGAAATGAAGGGCTGCAAAAGTGTTAAAGAAAACGCGTAAGCCTTTTATTAACAGTATGTTAGGAGTATTCTGGTGAGCATTTTCAGATCAAAAAAAGAGGCACCGAATTGAGCACCAATTACTTAGGTTTATTTGCTATCAAATGAGATTAATTGAATTAAAAAATCCTCTAAATCATTGATTTAGAGGATTTTAGCGTTATTTTGAAGTGTAATAAGCGGTCTGGACGAGACTCGAACTCGCGACCCTCTGCGTGACAGGCAGATATTCTAACCAACTGAACTACCAGACCGTTGCTTTATTGCGATGGCAAATATACAGCAGTTTTTAGATTCCACAAACGTTTTTTTGAATAATTTCTAAATAATTTTATGCCTATCCTGCAAATTTTTGTCTCTCAATAAGATAGGTGGTTAATACTTTTTCAAAATTCTCCCTAATATCAGTCTGTACGTACTTTATACGGTATTTGGCACACTGCAGTTTAAGTGTATTAAAGTATTTTTCGACTGAATTTTGATAAGTTTCCTTAAAATTTTCAGCATAAAGATCTAAATGAGCACCAGATTCTACATCTGTAAATCGTTTTGGAGCATTATCAAAGTCAAATTCCAATTCTCTTTTCTTATCTATTACATGAAAAAGTACTACTTCATGTTTATTATATTTCAGATGTTTTAAAGCTTCAAATAATTCCGCCTCTTCTTTATCTTCTTGAAACATATCTGTAAAAAGAAATACCAAGGACCTTCTCTTTAATTTCTCTGCTATCTGATGCAAATACGTATAACTATCTGTAGATCTATTCAGAACTGGATTTTCCACAATTCTATCAATCTCATTCAAAAGCATGTGGTGATGCCGCTCACTCCCCTTCTCTGGCGCATAAAAATCATATTCATCACTATAAACACTCAATCCAACAGCATCTCGCTGACGCTTTAGAATCTGCATCAAGGAAGCTGCTGCAAGTGCCGAAAAAGCGATCTTATTCAAGGAATTTCTATTGAATTTTTTTAAAAGCGGATAATGCATGGAGGAAGAGTTGTCTATAATTATATGACAGCGCAAATTAGTCTCTTCCTCATAACGTTTAGTATATAATTTATCGGTTTTGGCGAATAGCTTCCAGTCTATGTGCTTTGTGCTTTCCCCATTATTATAAATTTTATGTTCGGCAAATTCTGCAGAGAAACCATGAAATGGACTTTTATGCATTCCAGAGATAAAACCTTCAACCACTTGTCTGGCTAAAATATCTAAATTTAGAAAACCTCCGGATCTATGAATTTCCTGCTCTAACATAATTAAGTGCTAATTGCTTTTTTTGGAAAGAGAAAGATAGGGATTATATTTTTTTGAAATAAAAAAGCCTCGCCGAAATAAAATTCAGCGAGGCTTATATTAAGAATATTAAGATGCCCTATAAAAGAGCGTCTAAAGCTTCAGCATATGTGTTTTTTGGAGCAACTCCAACTTGACGACCAACTACTTCTCCATTTTGGAAAATAAGTACGGTTGGGATGTTTCTAACACCATATTTTGCTGCGAATTCTTGATTGGCATCTACATCCAATTTTCCTACCACAGCTTTTCCGTCGTAATCCTTACTGATATCATCTATGATTGGTCCAACCATTCTACAAGGTCCGCACCAAGCCGCCCAGAAATCTACCATTACTGGTTTATCACTTTTTAATACGGTTTCTTCAAAATTAGCGTCTGTTATCTCTAAAGCCATAATTTGTTTTATTTCTATTAATATGTAAAATTAGTCAATTATTTCAGCAATCCTTACTCCACTTGTATTGGATTTGGCTATTCGTATATCAGGAGGTCTTATAAACCTGCTTTCAAATTTATAAATCAATATAAGCTTTCTATCCAAGGTATTTCCCAATTTCTTAAAAGTTTAAAAAAATTTAACCTTTCATTTCTCTTCACATTTCAATAATATAAATGTGGCAGTTTAAAAATAATAAAGCCGATGCCTTTAATTCAGTTTATATTTTACTTGTTCTTCTTCCAAGGCATTTAATAATTCCTGTGAGATCTTAACTTTTTGTTTTCTACTAGTTAAATTAAGCTTCATCAACTCCTTCATCTCATATATAATAAAATGAAGATTATGATCTCCTCTATGAGCTCGTAAAATGTCTTTTAATGAATCTATCTTCTCCTCCTTCAATTCATTTATATCAAGCTGAATGGTGAGTTTTCTGGCATAAATATCCATGATATCATGCAACAACTGAAAGTTATTGAACTGAATTCTTGGCTCTCCTTTACTACCCGTGTCCTTGTTGGTCCAACCTTCTTTGATAAATGCTTTAATATATACAAAAGCATTGGGAACCAAGAAATGCTGATACTTGAGATACTCTTCTCCAAAGATCCTGAATTCATAATAATCCCAATAATCTTCAACAGAAAATGAAGCCCATCCTTTTCCCATTTTTGAAGTTCGGTGTTGCACTTCAGCTATTACTCCTCCAAAGGAAAGCTCACTGTTCACATATTTTTCCTGCTCCTTAAAGTCTGACACCTTTGAATTACAGAAATAATGAATTTCAGCTTTAAAATCATCCAGAGGATGACCAGAAATATAGATTCCTACAACTTCTTTTTCTCTCTTCAGTTTACCTATGCCTCCCCATTCTTCGCAAGGTGGCACTACAGGTTCAGGGATTTGTACATCACTAGCTTCTCCAAATAAACTTACTTGCGAGGAGTTTTCATTCTCCTGAAATTTAACCGCATATTTTATCACTTTTTCTAAAAAGATGATCCCATCTCCATCATCATGGAAATATTGTGCGCGATGATTTCCGAAGCCATCAAAACCTCCAGCCAATGCTAGATTTTCTAATGCTTTTTTATTAGCAGCTCGAAGATCCAGCCGTTTAGCCATATCAAATATGGACTTATAAGGTCCTTTTTCACCTTTTCTATTTTCCACAATACTTGCAACTGCTCCAGAACCAACTCCTTTTACAGCTCCCATCCCAAAACGAACGGCATTTTCTTTATTTACCGAGAATTTATAAAAAGATTCATTTACATCTGGACCAAGTACATTAAGCTTCATTCGTTTACATTCTTCCATAAAGAAAGTAACCTGCTTGATATCACTCATGTTATTGGAAAGTACAGCAGCCATATATTCCGCTGGATAGTGGGCCTTTAAATAGGCTGTTTGATATGCGATCCATGCATAGCAAGTAGAGTGTGATTTGTTGAAGGCATAGGAGGCAAATGCTTCCCAATCTTTCCATATCTTTTCAAGGATCTCCTTAGGATGTCCCTTTTCTTCCCCTCCTTCAATAAACTTGGGTTTAAGCTTTGCTAGAAGGTCTACCAGTTTTTTACCCATTGCTTTTCTCAAAACATCGGCTTCACCCTTGGTAAATCCTGCCAATTTTTGAGAAAGCAACATCACTTGCTCTTGGTATACCGTAATTCCGTAGGTTTCTTTCAGGTATTCATCCATTCCTGGAAGATCATAGGCGATCTCTTCGTTCCCATGTTTTCTAGCAATGAAACTAGGAATGTATTCCATTGGTCCTGGTCTGTACAAGGCATTCATCGCAATAAGATCTCCAAAAACAGTTGGTTTAAGATCTTTCATGTGTTTTTGCATTCCCGGAGATTCATATTGGAAGATCCCTACAGTTTCTCCTTTCTGGAATAACTCATAGGTCTTTTCATCATCTAAGGGAAAGGTATCGGGATCTAAGACGATATCATGTCTCCCTTTTACTATTTTAACAGTATCTTTTATAAGAGTAAGGGTCTTCAAGCCTAAAAAGTCCATCTTTAATAGTCCGGCACTTTCTACTACCGAGTTATCAAACTGAGTAACATATAGATCTGAATCTTTTGCCAGTGCCACCGGGACAAAGTTGGTAATATCACTAGGCGTTATAATTACCCCACATGCGTGAATACCGGTATTTCTAACAGAGCCTTCTAAAATTCTAGCCTGATTTAAAGTTTGTGCTTGCAAATCGTCGCCATCTGCAATATTTAATAATTCATTTATTTTTTCCAGATCCTCACTTCGGAACATTTTCTTTAGCTCTTTTTCATCTGTTCCAAAGATCTTCCCTAATTTGGACATGGTAGGAATGAGCTTTGCTATTCTATCTGATTCATGAAGTGGCAGATCTAGCACCCTTGCGGTATCTCGAATAGACGACTTCGCCGCCATGGTACCATATGTAATAATTTGCGCTACCTGACTGGAACCATATTTCTGGATCACATAATCCATTACTCTGCTTCGGCCTTCATCATCAAAATCGATATCAATATCGGGCATACTCACACGATCCGGATTCAAAAATCTCTCAAAAAGCAGATCGTATTTGATAGGATCTATATTAGTGATCTTTAAACAATAGGCCACCGCACTTCCCGCTGCAGATCCCCTTCCGGGACCAACCGAAACATCCATTGCTCGCGCAGCGCGGATAAAATCTTCAGTAATAAGGAAATATCCAGGATATCCAGTTTTCTCAATTACCGAAAGTTCAAAACCCAATCTTGTTTTAATATCTTCTGAAAGATCTCCATAGCGCTCCTTAGCCCCTACATAGGTTAGATGTTTTAAATAGGCATTTTCTCCACGTTTCCCACCGTCATTAACATCTTCAGGGTTCAAAAACTCTTCGGGAATATCGAATGCTGGCAAGAGAACATCTCTTGCAAGTTCAAAGGATTCAACCTTATCTACCACTTCCTGAATATTGGAAATAGCTTCAGGAAGATCCTTGAACAAGCTTTTCATTTCAGAATCCGATTTGAAATAGAACTCATTATTAGGCAATCCATATCTATAACCACGACCTCTACCTATGGGAGTGGCTTGTTTCTCTCCTTCCTTAACACACAATAATATGTCGTGCGCATTGGCATCTTCTTTAGCACAGTAATAGGTGTTATTGGTTGCAACTGTTTTTACCTGATGCTTTTTTGCTAATTTTAACAACACATCATTAACCCGATTTTCTTCCTCAAGATCATGACGCATCAACTCTATATAAAGATCTTCCCCAAAAGTTTCTTTCCACCACAGCAATGCTTCCTCGGCTTGGTTTTCACCGACATTTAGGATCTTTCCCGGAACTTCCCCATAAAGGTTTCCAGTAAGAACAATTAGATCTTCTTTATATTTTTCAATTACTTTTCTGTCTATCCTTGGCAAATAGTAAAATCCATTAACGTAGGCGATAGAAGCCATTTTTGCCAGATTATGATATCCGTTCTTATTCTTTGCAAGAATTACTATCTGGTAACCATTATCTTTTCTAGTTTTATCTAAATGATCTTCACAAACAAAAAATTCGCAGCCAATGATTGCTTTTAATTCCTTTGCTGTAGCGGGCTCGCCCTTTTCTTTGGCATCTGCATTTTTAGATTTTACAGATTTATTATAATTTCCAACTTCCTTTACAAAATGGAAAGCGCCCATCATATTCCCATGATCTGTTAATGCCACCGCTGGCATATTTTCTTTGGAAGCCGATTCTATTAGATTCGGGATGCTAATAGTTGATTGTAAAATAGAAAATTGAGAGTGATTATGAAGGTGGGAGAAACGTACTTCATCCAGTTTCTCAAGATTCTCTTCAATCTCCTCGGTACTTACCTCATCTACTTTTTCAAGTTTTTGAAGCTGTTCCCTTATTTTAGCCGAAGCCTTTTTTAAGTTAATATGCTTTAATCCTATTAGCTGAAATGGCTCGGGATTTTCTTCTATATAATTTTCAAAATATTCCTCTGAAACTTGAAGTTCTTTTTTCGTGTAATTTTCGAGTCTAATTAACTCCAAGAAACAACGCGTAGTCGCTTCCACATCGGCTGTAGCATTATGTGCCTCAGAAAATGGCTCATCGAATAATTGCTGATGCAGTTCTGTTAAAGTTGGTAGTTTAAATCTCCCATATCTACCTCCCGGAAGTTTACATAATTCAGCAGTTTTTTCTGTACAGGTATCTAGAACAGGAAATGCTTCCATCGGATTTTTCAATCCTTCTCTTAGATATTCGGCACCCATAATATTCAAGTCGAAGCCAACATTTTGACCTACAATGAATTTTGATCTTTTTAAGGCTGCCTGGAATTTTTCTAATACTTCCTGAAGTGGTAATCCTTCTTGTTGCGCTAATTCTGTAGAGATTCCATGAATTTTTTCTGCATCAAAAGGAATGTTGAAACCTTTTGGTTGCACCAAATAGTCCTCATGCTCCACCAATTTACCCATTTCGTCATGTAATTGCCAAGCTATTTGAATGCAACGAGGCCAATTGTCGAAATCTGTTAAAGGGGCATCCCATCTTTTTGGTAATCCAGTAGTTTCGGTATCGAAAATTAAATACATGTATTAATTTTAGTGGTGTTAAGACTTCGCAAATACGTTTGCAAAGAAAAGGGACTTCTAATAGAAAGAAGGCCCAAAATTACAGATTATTCAGCCTTTTTAAAAACGAAAGTTATAAACATTTTAAACAAAAAAGCGCAACCATAAGGTTGCGCTTCTATATTTATCAAGCAATTTCTATGCTACTGCTTCTTCCAGTTTCGGAACATTATTAATAGTGTTCTTAATGGTGTTCTCAATGGTGTTTCTATGAGAAATTAATACAGTTTTTATATTTTTAGGGATTTCTGTTTCTGTAATTACCTCATTGTAGTCTTCTAAACTTGCTTTCTCTCCTCTTACTACTTCATCTAAAATAGCTGTTTGGTCATTGGTCGTGAAAATGGTTTCAAAATCCATCCAGTTCCTATGCATAGTTCCTTTAAAACTACCTGACTCTTTTGGAGTTTCGCCAAGGTTTAAGATTTGAGTTCTTAACTGGCTAGCAAATTTGCTTCTATCTTCAGAGCATTCTGTAAAAAAGGAAATTAATCCCTTATTCTCTACATTTTTCACTGCATTTAAATAACCCTTTTCGGCATCGTAATTCTCTATTAATAATTCATTTAACTTGTTTGAAATTTTTTCAGTAATCATCATAATATCTTTCTTCATTTTAAATTCCAATAAATTCTTTTAAGATGTGTATTGTATCGCATCTATATATAGTCTAAGGCTTAAGAGCCTCGAATGCAAGTATATTAACATATTTCACACAAGTTTAATATATTTTAACGCTTTTATTCAATTATTTAGTCTTATTAGGCTCAAAAGCCAGTAAAAGCGTAATACAACTAGAGATCAATTCAAAAAAATCCTCCCGGAATATGCTATTAAAGCATACCCCGGGAGGAAATAATTTACAATTACCAGAAGGTTTTCTACCAATTGTTCTCCATAGACTTAACCTTGTTCAAGGATTCAGTAATAGAATTTCTTTGTTTAGTTAAGATATTTCCAGTAGAAGGTGGTAGGTTTGTATCTTTCAAAATATCGTTATATTCCTCTATAGCTGCTTTTTCACCTCTTACCGCCTCTTCCAAAACCGCTTCTTCTTTATCTGAAGCAAAACTGGTTTTAAGGTTCATCCATGCGCGGTGTGCATCTCCGGCAAAGCTGCCTCCTTTTTCTGGAGCTTCACCAAAGTTCCTGATCTCAGATTTTAATTCATGTCCAAAATCATATCGCTCTTTTGCTCTTTCACTAAAAAACGACTGTAATTTAGGATTCTTAACTTTTTCTGCAGCGAATTTGTAACCTTTCTCTGCATCATAATTCTTTTCTAATAACTCATTTAATTTATGTGCAACTTCTTCAGAATATTTCATAATGTATATTTTAAAATTATTATTTTAATCTTCATTAGAGTAAAAATACATACTTAAATGCTCTGCATCAATCAGTTTAACAGGCTTTAGCAAAGTTTAACTGCTTTTAACAACAGTTCTTCATTTTGTAGAAATATTCTTAATTATTAGCTAATTAAAATTTAGAAGTAGCGTTAATAAACAAAATATTTAATATTAATTGATGGCTGTTTAATTCTAAAAATTGAATAAAGAATTTCCGCTAAAAAAAATAATAAAATAGTATCTTTGCAGACTTATTAATAATAGAGGTCGTGAACCTCACTAATTAATTTATTATGCCTGTAAAAATAAGATTACAAAGACACGGTAAAAAAGGGAAACCATTTTACTGGATTATTGCTGCGGATGCCCGTGCAAAAAGAGATGGTAAATACCTTGAGAAAATTGGTATTTATAATCCAAACACCAACCCTGCAACTATTGAATTAGATGTAGACGTTGCTGTAAAATGGTTACAAAATGGAGCACAGCCAACCGATACGGCCCGTGCAATTCTTTCTTACAAAGGAGCTCTTCTTAAAAATCACCTTGCTGGTGGTGTTAGAAAAGGTGCTTTAACTGAAGATCAAGCTGAAGAAAAATTCAAAACTTGGTTAGATGAAAAAGAAGGATCTGTATCTTCGAAGGAAGAATCTTTATCTAAAGCTCAAGAAGATACCAAGAAAAAGGCTCTTGAAGCAGAAAAGGAAGTAAATGCTAAACGTTTGGCAGCAGCAGCTGAGGCTGAAACTGCAGCTACGGA
>JBBSVD010000079.1:0-8689 GCA_038233835.1 Flavobacteriales bacterium
ATTAGCTAATATTATAGTATTCGGGATTATCTTTTTTGTTTCTTTCAGTTTATTAAATTTTATTTATTCTGACACTTTTTTTATATCCCATTCTAAGTCTATATTTTTATTCGGATCCTTATTGAATATTATCGGTATCTCTTTTTTCTATTATGAGTTATTAAAAAGCGACCAGATATTAATAGCGAAAAAAAATGTTACGTTCTATATTTCTGTAGCCTATCTTTTGCATAATCTGGTTAGCTTACCTATTTGGATTTATACACCTAAATATTTCACTGCCATAAATCCAGATTTTATCAAGTTGTATTATTTGGTTTTATCATCATCATATATAATATTACTTGGCACCTACATTTTTGCATTTATATATTGTGCAAAAGGGAAATCGAATTCTATGAATTGAGAATTCAGAAAATTTATAGAAATTCAATGCTTATCATCCCATTCTTGGTTATCAGAGAATTTCTTTATATTGAATTTTAATTGATTCAATTTTATAAAAAAACTAAGATAAAATGTAACTAAGTTTCAAAATACAGACTTATGTTGAGAATCCTCATTTAATTGAGAGAATTAACAATCCCTCCATTGTATTTTATATAAATCTTTTTAAAAGTATATTAATTGAGTATAGTAGAGAGATTACTGAATTGTGCAAATCCTAGTTTTTCTAAATTTTATTAAACGAAATTTTAATGATCTACGTGAAATTCTTGATGTACCTTTTAAAAGGATCCAGCGTTATCGCTGGCATTCATTTTCTAAATTATAATCCAAAAAATAAAACCACTCGATTCTTTGTTGGTTTTTTAGCTTTAAACTTTTTAGTGGCCATCAGCAGTTATATACCCAGATTGTTAATGTATAATGCTCCACTAAATCACTTGCAAAACACTTTTTTGGAAAATGATTACTGGCTATATAATCCATTTATACTAATTGGTTATAGCATATATGCTTGGTACTTTAGAATGGGACTACTATCCAAAATTAGAAAGAGAATTATTTTATTAGGTATTATTTTTATAAATGTTGTAGGATGTGCACACCTGTACTTTGATGGTATTTTTTTTACTGCACATTCTAAACTTATATTTTTGTTGGGTTTTCTTTTAATATTTATTAGTGTCTCGTTTTATTATTACGAATTGCTTAAAACCGATAAAATATTAAAAATTAATAAGTCGGTTAAAATGTATATCTCTATAGGATATCTTTTTTATAATTTAATATGTATGCCTGTTTGGATCTATTCGCATAAATATTACAATAATTTAAATCCTAAATTTGGGGAGTTATATAGTTTTACTATTTCAATTGCCAATATCTTAATATATAGCATTTACATATTTGCATTTATATATTGTGCTAAAAGAAATATAGCAGTTTAAATAATTTATTAAGATATTTCCTTTATTTATTGTTAAATAAAATCCCTAAAATTACCGTAAACTTGCACTAAATCAACCTTATATTATGCTTGCTAAGGAGGAACTTCTGCTAATTGTATACTTTATCGTGGTTATTTTGTTCTTGACCAGTTTTGCAATTATATTTTTTATCACTTTTCAAAAAAGAAAAAATAAATTACTTCTAGAAAAATTTGAAGCTGAAACTCGTTTTGAAAATGAATTGGCGCAATCTAAAATTGAGATCCAAGAACAAACCCTTAAGAATGTAAGTTGGGAATTGCATGATAATATTGGGCAACTGCTCTCTGTGGCAAATATGCAATTGAATATTCTCTCTGGAACCGTAGATGCCTCTGCAAAACAATCGGTTAGGGATATTAAAGATGTGGTTTCTAGCTCCTTGCAAGAGGTACGCTCTTTATCTAAATCTCTTAATAACGAAGTGGTTAATTATACAGGGATAGAAGCTTCTGTAAAAAATGAATTGGCAAGATTTGAACGTCTTAATAATCTAAGAACCAAAATTACTACATCCGGCGAATCATTTGATGTTATCGAAAAAGATTCTATCATCCTTTTCAGGATCATTCAGGAATTTTTCTCTAATGTTATTAAGCATTCTCATGCCACTAAAATTAATGTGTTAATTGAATATCTTTCTGAAGAGTTGCATATAGAAATTAAAGATAATGGAGACGGATTTAATCAAGATCAAGTCATAAAAGGTTCCGGTTTGCTAAATATGGAAAGTCGGGCAGCCCTTATAAAATCCAAATTCAGCTTAAATTCTACATCAGGGGACGGAACCTCATTGACTTTAAATTATCCAAAAAAGATTACAACCTATGAAGAAAACGATTATAATCGTTGATGATCATACCTTATTTGCGCAATCTCTCCAAGGTCTCGTAAATTCCCTTCAGGAATATGAGGTAATAAAAGTCTTGAAGAATGGCCAAGAATTGGTAGATTATTTTAATGCAAATAATAAACGTCCAGATGTTTTATTGTTAGATATAAGAATGCCTGTTAAGGATGGTATTGCCACTATGTTATGGTTAAAAGAAAATTTTCCTGACCAAAAAACCTTGGCGCTAACCATGGAGTTAGATGAAGAGATCATTATTAAAATGATCAAATTTGGATGTAGAGGCTATTTACTGAAGGATATAGATCCGGAAGAATTTTTGTATGCCTTAGAATCGGTTTTTACTAGTGGATATTATTTTAGTGATGAGATTGTAGAGATGCTAGACAATCCTGCTTCTAGGAATTATGGAAATCTTACCGCCCGTGAAATGGAATTTTTGAATTATGCCTGTTCAGAAAAAACATATAAAGAGGTAGCAGAAGAAATGAATTTAAGTCCTAAAACAATAGATGGCTACAGGGAAAGTTTGTTCGAAAAACTTCAAGTTAAAAATAGGGTAGGGATGGTGCTTTTTGCAGTAAAACATAAGATTGTTAGTCTGTAGAAATTAAACCGATTTTGCAAAGCTTCAGTATAAGTAAGCTAAATTAATTTGAATACTTTTTCTCTTATTTGCTATGAAAACTTCAGATTAGAAATACTAAGTTTGCAACACCCAGATTGCTAAAATCATGTTATTCATTTTATATTGAGTGATTAACATAGTATCTTCGCGCTAAATTTAAATTATACCCAGTGTTAGATTCAGCAACTATAGAATTAAGAAATTTAAGAGTAAAAGATTACGTAGAGTTAAAAAAATCTATGGTTCAAGTGTATAGCACTTTGACCAATGCTTATTGGACCAAAGATGATATTTCTACCTTGGTCAACAAGTTTCCCGATGGACAATTTTGTATTGTGATAGATGGAAAAATTGCAGGCTGTGCACTATCTATGATCGTAGATTATGATAAGTATGACGATGACCATAAATATGATGACATTATCGGGGGCCACGAATTTGCGAATCATACAGAATATGGAAATGTACTTTATGGAATAGATGTTTTTATTCATCCAGATTATCGAGGAATGCGCCTTGGAAGAAGGTTATATGAAGCGCGTAAAGAATTATGTGAGCAACTCAATTTAAAATCTATCATATTTGGAGGTAGGATTCCTAATTACAAAGAATATTCTGCAGAGCTTACACCTAAAAAATATATTGATAAAGTAAAGCTGAAAGAAATTCACGATCCTGTACTTTCGTTTCAATTATCCAACGATTTTCACGTTAAAAAGGTAATTAAAGGTTATTTGCCAGGAGACCACGAAAGCATGGAATTTGCTACTCTAATGGAATGGCATAATATCTATTATACTAAACCGGAGAAACTTATAAATACCAAGAAAAAGGTTGTTAGGTTAGGGCTGGTGCAATGGCAAATGCGTTTGTTTAAGGATTATAATTCCTTGGTAGAGCAAATAGAATTTTTTGTTGATGCCGTAAGTGATTACCAAAGTGATTTCATATTGTTTCCAGAATTGTTCAACGCACCTTTAATGGCTCAATTTAATCACCTAAATGAAGCTGAAGCTATTCGAGGACTTTCATCTTATACAGATAGATTATTAGAGACCTTTAGAGGTTTTGCTATTAATTATAACATCAATATTATCACGGGAAGTATGCCTCAAGCTGTGGGAGAGCACATGCATAATGTTGGTTTTTTGTGCCGAAGAGATGGTAGTGTAGAACGTTATGAAAAATTGCATATTACTCCGGCTGAAGAATCTGCATGGGGAATGAAAGGTGGATCTCAATTAAGGACATTCGATACCGATTGTGGCAAAATTGGAGTGCTTATTTGTTATGATGTAGAATTCCCGGAATTGCCAAGATTATTGGCGGAAGATGGTATGAATATTCTTTTTGTACCCTTTATGACAGATACACAGAATGGGTATTCCAGAGTTAAAATATGTGCACAGGCTAGAGCAGTAGAAAACGAATGCTATGTGGCAATTGCCGGTTCTGTTGGGAATTTGCCAAAGGTAAATAACATGGATATTCAATATTCACAATCGGCCGTGTTTACACCATCAGACTTTGCATTTCCTGTAAATGGAATTAAAGCTGAAGCCACTCCCAATACAGAAAGTACTTTATTGGTAGATGTAGATCTGGATCTACTAAAAGAATTACACAACTTTGGAAGTGTAAGAAATATGAAGGATAGAAGAAAAGATCTTTATACTTTGAAAAAGAAACTTCCTAAAATTTCTTAATAAGTTTACTCACTAAACCTAATTTGCCAGTATATGGTGCATACCTAAGAGGAACATCTACCCATGTTCCTCTTTTTGTTATGCTCTTTTTATGAGAAAAAGTGTCAAAAGTGAATTTTCCATGATAGGCACCTTTACCACTATTTCCAACACCTCCAAACGGCATTTTTTTATTCACCACCTGTACTACAACATCATTAATAGCACCGCCTCCAAAACTGTAATTTTTAATAATTTTTTCTGAAAATGATTGGTCTTCACTAAAAACATATAAAGCAAGCGGCTTGGCGTAATTAGAAATAATCGAGCCTATTTCCATTTCATTAGAATAACTTATAACGGGAAGGAGAGGACCAAAAATTTCATCCTCCATGATCTTACTTTCCAAGCTTGGTTCGTCTATTAGGGTAGGAGAAATGTAGAGATCTTTTTTATTAGTAGTTCCTCCAATCACGCAATTTTCTCCATCCAGCATTTCGTTTAACCTATCGAAATTCTTGGTATCTATGATTCGCGCATAATCTTCGGAGTCTTTGGGCTCTTTCCCATAAGCCGAAGTAACTTCATTTTGAATAGCTTCAAAAAAAGAAGATTTGATGTTTTTATCAATTAAAATATAATCTGGAGCTATACAAGTTTGTCCTGCATTTAAGAATTTACCCCAAACAATGCGTTTTGCAGCTAATTCTACTTTCGCAGAACTATGTATAATACATGGATTTTTTCCACCCAACTCTAAGGTTGAAGGAGTAAGATTCGGCGCAATAGCTTTGGCAACAATTCTGCCAACAGGTACACTTCCGGTAAAGAACACATAATCCCATTTTTCTTTCAATAATGCTTCAGAAACCGGAATTCCTCCTTGAACCACTGCCAGCATTGCAGAATTGAACACCTTTTCTAAAATATCTGCTAATATCTGAGAGGTATGCGGAGCCATTTCACTTGGCTTAAGAACAACAGTATTTCCAGCAGCAATAGCTCCCATTAGTGGAGAAATGGCCAACTGAAAAGGATAATTCCAGGGCGCAATTATTAAGCAAGTTCCGTAAGGTTCAGAATAAATATAATCTGATGATGGGAAGTTTGTCCAGGAACTTGAAATCTTTTCTGGTTTAGCCCAGCCTTTTAATTTCTTGATCACATATCTAAGTTCGCTTATAATAAATCCAGTTTCACTTAAAACACTTTCAAAAACAGGCTTTTTAAAATCCTTGTAAAGTGCAGCGCAAATTTCTTTTTCTCGCTCTTCAATAACCGATCTAAGCAGTTTTAATTTTTCAATCCTTAAAGCTACTTCTTGGGTTTTACCTTCTTTGAAGAAAGATCTTTGGGTAATTAATAAATCACTGATTTTGTTATTCATTCTACTATAAATTAATGCGATGTCCAAGTATGCCGTCTGTAAAGGAAATATAGGTATTCCATTCAAATTTTCTTTTTGTTTTTTAAGAATATTAAGATTAATCTTGTTCAATTAAAGAAAGTTTCTCTAAAATTTGCAATTTGCTGCATATTTCAAAACTTGGCTGAAAAGAACTTACAATATTCGAAAATACTGGAACTTAATCTCGCTGTGCTTTTAATAAGTACATCTGGAGTATTGGGAAGATATATAACCTTAAACCCTTTTGTAACTATATTTTATAGAACACTATTAGCGGCAATACTTTTTTATATATTTTGCAGATTTAAAAAATTAGATCTTAGAATTTCCAATAAAAGAGATGTTTTAAAAATTGTCATATCGGGATTATTAATGGCAGGACATTGGGTGGCTTATTTCTTTGCTCTTCAATATTCTAATGTTGCTATAGGGATTCTTTCACTTTTTACATATCCCGTAATTACTGTATTTCTAGAACCTTTATTTTTAAAAACTAAATTCAGTAAAATTCATTTGGCATTAGGAGTGGTAGTGCTTTTCGGAGTCTATTTTTTAGTTCCAGAGATCAGTTTTCAAAACAAGTATACTATCGCAGTTTTAATGGGTATCTTATCTGGATTATTCTATGCTCTGAGAAATCTTTTGATGAAGCGAGAAATTGAGAAATATAATGGGTCTGTTTTAATGATGTATCAAATTGTAGTGGTTGCCGTAATTCTTTCGCCGGTATTATTTTACAGCGACTTTAATAAAGTAGTGCTACAATGGGCACCACTGTTAACCTTGGCAATAGTTACTACATGTATTGGCCACACACTTTTCTTGATGAGTCTAAGAAATTTTTCTACTACGGCGGCAAGCATAATGAGCAGTGCTCAGCCTTTATATGCTATAATTTTAGGCATCCTAATTCTTTCAGAATATCCTGGCTTAAAAACCATTATAGGAGGTGTGCTTATTATTAGCGCGGTTATAATAGAAAGTATCAGATCCCTTCGGAAAAATTCTGCAGTGGAAGGAATAGATTAAGTATGAAGATTAATTGAGTCGTCCATTAAAAGTATCACCCTGTCTAATATCTCCAGTTTTATAACCTTTCATAAACCATTCTTTTCGCTGCTGTGAAGTTCCATGAGTAAATGCATCTGGAACTACTCTTCCTTGAGTACGTTTTTGGATGGCATCATCTCCCACTGCATTTGCAGCACTTAATGCTTCTTGTATATCGCCTTCTTCCAAATATTCTTTATTATAATACGCCCAAACTCCTGCATAAAAATCGGCTTGAAGTTCTAGAGCTACAGATAATTCATTAGCTCCTGCTTGGCTTTTACCTTGCTGCATTTCTCTAACCTTTGCAGAAGTTCCTAATATTGTTTGAACATGGTGACCAACTTCATGAGCCATCACATAAGCAATGGCAAAATCGCCACCCTCTGCTCCAAAGCGAGTTCTTAGTTCGTTAAAAAAACCAAGATCCATATAAACTTTTTGATCTGATGGACAATAAAAAGGTCCCGATGCAGAAGATGCTCCACCACAAGCAGTTCTTACGCCGTCAGTAAAAAGCACCATTCCAGGTTCTTGATAATTCATATTATTTTTAGAAAAGATCTCATTCCAAATATCTTCGGTATCAACTAAAACAGCGTTAACAAAATTCCCTAATTCTACCTCCTCAGCAGTTAACTCTCTGCTTTCTCCTGAAGAAGTTTGTGTTTGAGTTTCTAATTGTTGTAAGGTTTCTGAAATATCGCCCCCCGAAAAGAGTTGAATTGCAAGAAAAATCAGTCCTATAATTCCACCACCAACAGCTACTTTCCCACCGGTAGAGGAACCTCTACGATCCTCTAAATTGGTGCTCTGACGTCTACCTTGCCATTTCATATTTTTTTCTTTTAAAAGTAATAATTATAATGTTAAGCTAATTATAAATTGTCTACAGCATTCCAAATCGGGTCACTTGGAACAGGAGCAATTATAGTAAGTTCTTCATTTTTCACAGGGTGAATAAACCTTAGTCTTCTAGCGTGTAAATGAATACTTGCATCTTTATTACTTCTATCGAATCCATATTTGAGATCACCTTTAACAGGGCAGCCTATAAAAGATAACTGACTTCTAATCTGATGATGTCTACCTGTATGCAGGTCTACTTCCAACAAAAAATAATTATCTAATTTTTTAAGTATTTTATAATCAAGAATGGCTTTTTTGCTCTCCGGAACTTCCTTTATATGGGCGTAAGATTTATTTTGTTTCGGATTACGCTTCATATAATGAACCAATGTATCTTCTTGTTTTGGTGGAATGTTTTTTACCACCGCCCAATAGGTCTTCTTTGCTTCCTTGTCTTTAAATAATTTATTAAGACGCGGCAAAGCTTTTGAAGTTTTTGCAAAAAGGACTATTCCACTGGTGGGTCTATCCAATCTATGAACAACCCCTAAATATACATTTCCGGGTTTTTTGTATTTGTCTTTAATATATTCTTTGACGACTTCACTTAGAGGATTATCTCCGGTTTTGTCTCCTTGTACAATATCTCCCGGTCTCTTATTAATGATGATAAGATGATTGTCTTCAAAAAGTACTTGAAGATTATTTTTTGTAGATACAATCTTTTCTAGGGTCAATATCTTAGTTTTGAAGATTCAAAATAATATTAAGAAAAGGAATTTAGTA
>JBBSVD010000080.1:0-8681 GCA_038233835.1 Flavobacteriales bacterium
AGACTAAGCAAGGAACTTTTGTTTCTGTTCCTGCAAGAGTACAGATTCCAGAAAATATAAATGAACAATTCATAGTCGAATTATATTCGAAATAATAATTCACAGAAGTCGTAATATGGCAATACTAAATTTTCAGAAGCACGATAAAGTTATAATGAATGATTACAACTATTTCGAAGGGAAATTTGAATTTCGCCCTTTGGAACCAGGATATGGATTAACTGTTGGTAACGCTTTAAGAAGAGTACTGTTATCATCGTTAGAAGGATTCGCAATAACTTCAGTTCGCATTGAAGGAGTTGATCACGAGTTCTCTACTATCCCAGGCGTGGTAGAAGATGTTACAGAAATTATTTTAAATCTTAAACAAGTAAGATTTAAAAGGCAAATTGATGAAATAGACAATGAAGCCGTTACAATTTCTGTTTCTGGACAAGAACAACTTACAGCTGGTCATTTCCAAAAGTTTATCTCAGGTTTTCAAATTCTAAATCCAGATTTAGTGATTTGTAACCTTGATAAGAAAGTGAGTTTCAATATGGAACTTTCAGTGGAAAAAGGTCGTGGGTATGTTCCTGCAGAAGAAAACAAAAAAGCAAATGCACCATTAGGTACTATTTTTACAGATTCGGTTTATACCCCTATCAAAAACGTAAAATATAGTATTGAAAACTTCCGTGTAGAGCAAAAGACCGATTATGAAAAATTGGTATTTGAAATTATCTCGGACGGTTCTATTCATCCAAAGGATGCATTAACAGAAGCTGCAAAAACTTTGATCCATCATTTCATGTTGTTCTCTGATGAGCGTATTACGCTTGAGGCAGATGAGATAGCACAAACTGAAACTTATGATGAAGAATCCCTTCACATGAGACAGTTGCTTAAAACCAAATTGGTAGATATGGATCTTTCTGTTAGAGCACTTAACTGTTTGAAGGCTGCTGAAGTTGATACCTTAGGTGATTTAGTATCCTATAACAAAAATGACTTGATGAAGTTCCGTAATTTCGGGAAGAAATCTTTAACCGAGCTTGAAGAGCTTGTGAATAATAAAGGTTTAAACTTTGGAATGGATCTTTCAAAATATAAATTAGATAAAGACTAATATTAGATTTGGGAATATAGAAGTAAGATTTGAGATTAATGCTGAATTTTCAAGTACATCTCAATCTAATTTCTAACATCTAATATCTAACATCTTATAAAAATGAGACACGGAAAAAAAATAAATCATTTAGGTAGAAAAACGGCACATCGTAAGTCTATGTTGGCTAACATGGCGTGTTCCCTAATTGAGCATAAACGAATAAATACCACTGTTGCAAAAGCTAAAGCTTTAAAGCAGTTTGTAGAACCTTTGGTAACAAAATCTAAAGAAGATACTACGCACAACAGAAGATTGGTTTTTGCTAAACTTCGCCAGAAAGATTCAGTAACTGAATTGTTTCGTGATGTAGCAGCTAAAATAGGTGATCGTCCAGGTGGATATACAAGAATCATCAAGTTAGGAAACAGACTTGGAGATAACGCAGATATGGCGATGATCGAACTTGTAGATTATAATGAACTTTATAATCTAACCAAGCCAGAGAAGAAAAAAACTACTCGTAGAGCAGGTAAAAAGAAAGCTGCAGATGAAACTGCAACTAAAGCTGAAACTAAGAATTCTGAAAAGAAAGCTGAGAAAAAAGCAGATAAAAAAGATGATAAAAAGGAAGACTAATAATGTTTCTTTACTAATCACACTTATAAAAAGGGATAAGCCATTATGGTTTATCCCTTTTTTTATGAATATAAAAATTGGAAATTATATTCAATGTTAAAACAAATAATTAATTTTGCCCATTGAAAGAAGAATATAAAAAATTGTCTTTAATTAAATTATGAAATACCAAACTAGAAAAAAAGCGATTATACTTTTAGCAGATGGAACTATTTTTCATGGTAAATCTGTTGGAGATAAAGAGGGAAGTGCCGTTGGCGAAGTTTGTTTTAATACAGGAATGACCGGGTATCAGGAGATCTTTACAGATCCTTCCTATTACGGTCAGTTAATGGTTACAACAAACGCACATATTGGTAATTATGGGGTGAAGAATGAGGAAAATGAATCGGATAAAGCAAAGATTTCTGGTTTAATCTGTAAGAATTTCAGCTATAATTATTCCAGACCTTCCGCAGATGGATCTTTACTGAGTTTTCTAGAGGATAGTAATTTATTTGCTATTTCTGATGTTGATACTCGTGCCTTAGTGGCTTACATTAGAGAAAATGGCGCTATGAATGCTATTATTTCTACCGATGTTGATAATATTGAAGGTCTTAAGGAGCAATTGAAAGATGTACCAGATATGAATGGTTTAGAGTTGGCATCTAAAGTTTCTACCAAAGAAGCTTATTTTTTCGGAAATGAAAATGCTACTTATAAAATTGCGGCTTTAGATATTGGAATTAAGAAAAACATACTTCGTAATCTTGCTGAAAGAGATTCTTATATCAAAGTTTTCCCATACAACGCTACTTATGAAGAATTGAGTTCCTGGAATCCTGATGGTTACTTTTTGTCTAATGGACCTGGAGATCCACAACCTTTAAGCAGTGCTATAGATCTTACTAAAAATATTCTTGAAAAGGACCATCCGTTGTTTGGAATCTGTTTAGGTCATCAAGTTATTGCAATTGCAAATGGAATTTCTACCTACAAAATGCATCATGGACACCGTGGAATTAATCATCCTGTTCTCAACCTGAAAACAGGGAAAGGGGAGATCACTTCTCAAAACCATGGTTTTTCTGTAGATAGAGCAGAGACAGAAGCGCATCCAAATGTGAAGATCACTCATGTGTGTATTAACGATAATACCATAGGTGGCATCGAGATTACCAATAAAAATTGTTTCTCTGTGCAGTATCACCCAGAAGCAAGTCCCGGACCACATGATGCCAGCTATTTGTTCGATGAATTTCTAGAAAGAATTAAACTAAGCAAAGCTCAACCCTAATTTATAAAGTAAAAAAGGCTAGGAATTAAATATTTTTAGCCTTTTTAACATTATTTAGTATTTTATTGAAATGCTTCAGCAATTAATGATTTGAGAATAGTTTATTGGCTCTTGCCGAAAACGTTATCGCAGTTAATTGGCTTAATCTGTAAAATTTCAATAAAAATATTTCTTGTATTTGTATATTGCATCTACTAAAAAATTAACCCAAATTATGAGTATAATAATAAACATACACGCTCGTCAAATTTTTGATTCAAGAGGGAATCCTACGGTAGAAGTAGATGTATTAACTGAAAACGGAATACTTGGAAGAGCTGCTGTTCCATCTGGAGCATCTACGGGAGAGCATGAAGCTGTAGAGCTTAGGGATGGCGGAAAAGCATATATGGGAAAAGGAGTTTCCAAAGCTATAGAAAATGTAAATAAAATTATTGCTGAAGAATTATTGGGATTCTCGATCTTCGATCAAAATTTAATAGATCAAGTTATGATCGAGATCGATGGCACGCCAAACAAATCTAAGTTAGGAGCTAATGCAATTCTCGGAGTGTCTCTTGCGGTTGCCAAAGCTGCTGCTCAAGAACTTGGTTTGCCATTATACAGATATATTGGAGGGGTGAGCGCAAATACGCTTCCGGTTCCAATGATGAATATTATAAACGGAGGTTCTCATAGTGATGCGCCAATCGCATTTCAGGAATTTATGGTAATGCCTGTTAAAGCGAAGAGTTTTACGCATGCTATGCAAATGGGATCGGAAATCTTCCATCATTTAAAAAAGGTACTACATGACCGAGGATTAAGTACTGCTGTAGGTGACGAAGGAGGATTTGCTCCAACATTAGATGGAACTGAAGATGCTTTAGAAACTATTTTGCTTGCCATTAAAAATGCAGGATATAAAGGCGGTGATGAAGTAATGATCGCTTTGGATTGTGCTGCTGCGGAATTCTATGTGAATGGAAAGTATGACTACACAAAATTTGAAGGAGATCAAGGAAAAGTAAGAACAAGCGAAGAACAAGCTTCTTATTTAGCTGAACTTTCAGAAAAATACCCAATTATCTCTATAGAAGATGGAATGGATGAAAATGACTGGGAAGGTTGGAAATCTTTAACAGATAAAGTTGGGAATAGAGTTCAATTAGTAGGAGATGATCTTTTTGTTACCAATGTAGAGCGTTTATCCAGAGGTATAAAAGAAGGAATTGCCAACTCTATTTTGATTAAAGTAAACCAAATTGGAACTTTAACCGAAACTATTGCTACTGTGAATATGGCTAAAAATGCTGGTTACACTTGTGTGATGTCGCACAGATCTGGAGAAACGGAAGATACTACTATTGCAGATCTTGCAGTGGCTCTTAATACGGGTCAGATCAAAACAGGATCGGCTTCCAGAAGTGATAGAATGGCAAAATACAATCAATTGTTGAGAATAGAAGAGGAACTAGAGAGTGTGGCACATTACCCACAAATGAATGCATTTAAGATCTAATTGATTTCAATATTATTTGATAAAAACCCTTTCTATTATGGAAAGGGTTTTTTTATGGCTCTTTTTTCTTAAAAAGCAGCCAAAATTCTATAATTGATGAGAAATTCCCTTTAGATTAGGCAGTCTATTATATGCATATTTTGTATTTTAGCATTCCGAAAAATTAACAAGAAAAAGTTTTAAAATATATGTCAAAAGTCGCAACGTTAGAGATAGATGGAAAGAAATATGAATTCCCGGTAATTATAGGAACAGAAAATGAAGTTGCTATAGACATCAAGAACCTTAGAGGAGAGTCTGGTGTGATCACTTTAGATCCAGGATTTAAAAACACGGGAAGTTGTGAAAGTGCAATTACTTTTCTAGATGGAGAAAAAGGAATTTTAAGATACCGAGGATACTCTATAGAAGAATTGGCAGAAAAAGCTGACTTTTTAGAAGTAGTATTTTTATTGATTTTCGGAGAATTACCAAATAAGGAAAAATTAGATAAGTTTAAGGATGATATTAAGGCTCAAAGTGAAGTGAACCTTGATATGAAAAAGGTGATAAAAGGATTTCCGCCTACTGCGCATCCTATGGGAATGCTTTCTTCTCTAACAAGTGCACTTATAGCCTTTAATCCAAAATCTGTAAATGTAGATTCTGAAGAAGATATGTACAAGGCGATCGTTAAGATCTTGGCTAAATTTCCAACCCTTGCTGCTTGGACCTTAAGAAGAAGAAATGACCAACCATTAGAGAATAGAGATAATAACCTTGGATATGTAGAGAGCTTCTTGAAAATGATGTTCCAAAAACCAGGGGAAGAATACAAATTGAATAAGAATGTGGTTGCAGCTTTAGATAAGTTATTGATTCTACATGCAGATCACGAACAAAACTGTTCTACTTCAACAGTAAGAATCGTAGGTTCTTCTCAGGCAGGTTTATTCGCTTCAATTTCAGCAGGAGTTTCTGCCCTATGGGGACCACTACATGGTGGAGCTAATCAAGCAGTGATTGAAATGCTAGAGGAGATCAAGGCCGATGGTGGAGATACTTCTAAATTTATTGCAAAAGCAAAGGATAAAGAAGATCCATTTAGATTGATGGGCTTTGGGCATAGGGTTTATAAGAACTTTGATCCAAGAGCAAAAATCATTAAAAAAGCAGCAGACGAGGTTTTAGCAGAACTAGGAGTAGAAGATCCTATTTTAGAAATAGCTAAAAGTCTTGAGAAAGCAGCTTTAGAAGATGAATATTTTGTAGAGCGCAAATTATATCCTAACGTAGATTTCTATTCAGGAATTATTTACCGAGCTATGGGAATTCCAACAGAAATGTTTACTGTAATGTTTGCAGTAGGAAGATTGCCCGGATGGATCGCTCAATGGAGAGAAATGAGATTAGGTAAAGAGCCAATTGGTAGACCACGACAGGTTTATGTTGGTGAAAATTTAAGATCTTTTAAAGAGCTGGATAATAGATAATATTTTGAAATTCATAAATTTAAAAAGCTTCATATTCCAATGAAGCTTTTTTTATATTTGCACAAAACAACAAAAAATGCTTGAACTGAATATTAAGAGTGAAACTTCCCCTTTAAAAGCGGTGGTATTGGGTACGGCTGAAAGTAATGGAAGTACACCTGAATATAAAGATGCATATGATCCCAAATCTGCAGAGCATATCAAGGCCGGAACTTATCCTATGGAAGAGGATATGGTTAAGGAAATGGAAGCAGTTGCTGCGGTATTCGAAAAATATGATGTAAAGGTTTTTAGACCACAGCTCATAGAAGATTATAATCAGATCTTTACGAGGGATATCGCATTTGTTATTGACGATAAGTTTGTAATAGCAAATATTTTACCGGATAGAGATGAAGAGATCGAGGCAATAAACCATGTAATAAGTCTGATAGATCCAGAAAAGATCTTCACAATGCCAGAATCTGCACATATAGAAGGTGGCGATGTAATGCCTTATAAGAATTACATCTTAGTTGGAACCTATAAAGGTGAAGATTATAAAAACTTTATAACTGCAAGAACTAACATGAAAGGTGTAAAAGCTTTACAAGAAATTTTTCCTAACCGAGAAGTGGTTTCTTTCAGTTTAAAGAAATCCAATACAGAGGCTCGGGATAATGCTTTGCATTTAGATTGTTGTTTCCAACCGGTTGGTAGAGGAAAAGCAATTATTTATAAAGGCGGATTTTTAATCGAGGAAGAATATAATTGGTTAGTAAACCTTTTTGATGAAGAAAATTTATTTCATATCACCAGAGATGAAATGTATAATATGAATTCCAATATATTCTCTATTTCTGAAGATGTAGTGATCTCAGAAAAGAATTTTAACAGATTGAATACTTGGATGAGAGAACAAGGAATTACAGTAGAAGAAGTTCCTTATGCCGAAATCTCAAAGCAAGAAGGGTTGTTAAGATGTACCACTTTGCCATTAATTAGAGAATAATAATATAATGGAGCAAATCACCAATACCGTATTAATGGTTCGTCCTGTAAGTTTCAGGATGAATGAAGAAACTGCTGTAAATAATTATTTTCAGGAAGAGCTTCAGTTAAAGAATGAGGAAATAAATAAAAAAGCACAACAAGAGTTCGATGCTTTTGTAAAAAAACTAGAAGCTGTAGGTGTTAATGTAGTTGTTGTGAAGGATAAAAAGGAGTTGGATACGCCAGATTCTATATTTCCAAATAATTGGGTCTCTTTTCATCAAGATGGAAAAGCTGCAGTGTATCCTATGTTTGCTGAAAATAGAAGAAGAGAACGCCGCATGGAATTTTTTGAGGTGCTAGAATCTAAAGGATTTGGAATCTCTGAAGTTGTAGATTATACCGAAGCAGAAGATGAAGAAGTCTATTTAGAAGGAACAGGAGTTCTAATTCTAGATAGAATAAATAGAAAAGCGTACTGTGCACTTTCGGTTAGAGCAGATGAAGAATTGCTTATCGAATTTTGTGAAGATTTTGAATATTCTCCCGTGATCTTTAAAGCATTTCAAGATGTAAAAGGCAAGCGATTACCAATATATCATACTAATGTTATGATGTGTGTTGCCGAAGAGTTTACAGTAATATGTGCAGATTGCATAGATGATGTCAAGGAACGGAAGAGCGTTTTAAAACATTTGAAACAAGATGGAAAGGAGATCATTACCATAACAGAAGCTCAAATGCATCAATTTGCAGGGAATATGTTACAGTTAAAAGGCGCTGAGGGCAAGAATTATCTTGTTATGAGTACTACAGCTCATAAAAGCTTAACCGCATCGCAAATTAGAACAATTGAAAAACATTGTGAAATATTAAGCTCTGATCTTAATACAATTGAAACCTGTGGAGGCGGAAGTGCACGGTGTATGATGGCTGAGGTTTTTCTTCCTAAAAGCTAAAATTTTCAAAATATTGTTGGCATTAAAAACTCTTTGAAATTTTATAGATTCAAGGAGTTTTGTTATTTGCCTGTTTTGTTTCCAATTATAATCACCCATTTAAAAAATTTTGTCACCATGAGACCCGTGATAAAAAAATTATCTAGCGTCGGAAATTGACGCATGATGATTTCTAGCATATTTGTCTTCTTTAGAGCTTTCTTTTTTGCAAGTGTAGTGCTTCCACAGCGTAAAATTTTTGAAGCCTTGGAGAAAATTTAGCCGTGGAAGTTCGGTTCTAATTATGCGTTAGCATAATTAGAAACACCTACAAAAAAGTGTCTTTTTTTTCGTTCGTTTTGAATGCTTCCGACGAGTGAAGCGAGAGGAAAGCATAGCAAAAAAATGGGCAGTCTCAAAAATTAAATAAATTTTTATCGACTAAAAGGAGTGTTTTCCAATTTCTTAAAATCACGTCAATGGTAATTAGTCTCAGTGCCTACAAACCAACTAAAAATTATGCTGAAACCTATTCTTCATAATAATGAAGGTTCTTTTAAAGGGTAAAAACGAATTACTTGACTCCGTTTCAACTAACCCTAGTTTTTATGCCTTTTTAAATAAGGTTCTGCTAAGAAGAATTATTATTAGCACGGTGAAAAACGCAAATGGTAAGGAAGCGATGATTAGGAATTTTTGCATTGCGGTAAGAACATTAGTATCTGGTTTAATGTTTCCTAATATTATAATAGCTTCAGAAAATATTAAAAGGATAATAGCCCAAATAAGTCTG
>JBBSVD010000081.1:0-8369 GCA_038233835.1 Flavobacteriales bacterium
GTACCTGTTTGGGCAAGTGCAACCATATCGGTGTCTTCTTGCAATAAAATTGGAATCGCTTTTTCCTGTACCTCACTCGGCTCTGTAAAGCCCATTTCCTCAACAGCTTTAAGTATGGCAGGATTTAATCCTAATTGTTCAAATTTATTCATATAAAATTTTAATAAGTTGCAAAGGTACGATTTCCTTTACAGCTTACACAAAAATTCTTAAATGAATATCAACCAACTATTTAGCTAGGTAATCTATGAGATATTTTAAGGCTTTTGCTCGATGACTTAGCTTCGATTTTTCGCTTAATTCCATTTCCGCGAATGATTTTTCTGAATTATTAGCTTGAAAAACAGCATCGTAGCCAAAACCATGTTCGCCTTTTTTCTCCTTTAAAATATGGCCTTCACAGATTCCGGTGAATAAATGTTGATGGTCTTCAAAATTAATAGCGATAACGGTTTTAAATCTGGCAGATCGATCATCCTTGGATTCTAAGTTAGTTAACAGCTTCTGGATATTGGCCTCATTATCTTTATTTTCTCCAGCATATCTTGCAGAATGTACACCAGGTTCTCCATTTAAAGCCTTTACTTCCAAGCCTGTATCATCTGCGAAACAATCTAACTTATAATGCAATTTCACATAATTCACCTTTAATATAGCATTGCCATCTATAGTGTCTTCGGTTTCCGGAATATCTTCATAACATCCTATATCATCTAAAGAGAGCAAGGTGAAATTCTTTGGGAATATGGCTTGAACTTCCTCAAATTTATGCTTATTATGGGTTGCGAATACTAATTTCATATAATGTTAATTAACGGTGGTGGTAAGGTTCATTCTTTAAAATGGTAAAGGCTCTATATAATTGTTCTGTAAAGAAAAGTCGAACCATTTGATGAGAGAAAGTCATTTTAGAAAGGGAGATCTTTGTGTCGGCTCTAGTATAAACATCTTCAGAAAAACCATAAGGGCCACCAATTATAAAGATAACTTGTTTTAATCCGCTATTAAATCGTTTCTGAATAAATTCAGAAAAACCTACCGAGCTAAGTTGCTTTCCATTTTCGTCGAGAAGCACTACAAAGTCTGAAGTGGATAGTTTATTAAGTATAAGTTCACCTTCTTTTTGCTTTTGCTGATTTTCATCTAGATTCTTAACATTTTTTATATCTGGGATCAATTCAATTTCAAATTTATTATAGAACTGAAGACGCTTAACATATACATCTGTTAAATTTTGAAGGGTTTTCTCATCAGTTTTACCTATACCAAGTAATTTTATGGTCATTTTACTAAGACTTTGCTACATTTACAAAAATAACTATTGCAATGATTTCACAGGCACAATTTCAAAAGGAAATTGAATTAATTATTTCGAATGCTGTAAGAGAAGATGTAGGTGAAGGAGACCACAGTTCTCTGGCGTGTATTCCAAAAGAAGCTCAAGGTAAAGCTAAATTACTTGTAAAGGACGACGGTATAATTGCCGGAGTAGATTTCGCAAAGCAGGTTTTTAACTACATAGATCCAGAGTTAAAGATGGAAATTCTTATTAAGGATGGAGAAAGTGTTCAAAAAAGAGATATTGTGTTTTTTATAGAAGGATCTTCGCAATCCATTTTAAAAGCAGAGCGATTGGTATTAAATGCTATGCAACGAATGAGTGCTATTGCAACTAAAACAAATGAGTTTGTTAAGAAGTTGGAAGGAACCAATACCAAGATCTTAGATACTAGAAAAACAACTCCAGGTATTAGAGCATTAGAAAAATGGGCTGTGAAAATAGGAGGAGGAGAAAATCATAGATTTGCTCTTTATGACATGGTCATGCTAAAGGATAATCATATAGATTTTGCTGGTGGAATTACGCAAGCTATTAATAAAACAAAGCAATATTTAAAAGATAAGGGTCTGGACCTAAAGATAATTGTTGAAGCTCGAGATTTTAAAGAAATTGAGGAGATCTTAAAGAGTGATGGTATTTACCGAATCTTGATAGATAACTTTAATTATGAGGATACAAAAAAAGCGGTGCAATTAATTAATAAGAAATGTTTAACCGAATCTAGTGGAGGCATAACATTAGATTCCGTTAGAAAATACGCCGAAGCTGGTGTAGACTACGTCTCTAGTGGTGCCTTAACTCATTCCATTTATAATATGGATCTTAGTTTAAAAGCGGTATAATCCATGCAAGAAAAAAAATCTTCCAAATCTTTATTAAATAAAATATCTGATGCTTGGGAGTATAGAACCAATAAAATTGTTCTGCCTGGATTAAATGGATTAACCGCACATGATCTCTGGGTGATCTATTCTGGAGGAATTATTGAAGGTACATTCTCTACCAGAGCAAGTGCTATTGCCTTTAGCTTTTTCATGGCCTTGTTTCCCTTCTTATTATTTGTGCTAAATTTAATACCCTATATAGAGTTTATAGACGATTTCCAATTGCAGTTCATGGTATTCATGGATTCTCTGTTACCACCAACCACCTCAGATTTTTTTAATGAAGTTTTTTATGATATTGCTAGTACTCCTCGTGGTGGTTTACTCTCTGTAACATTTATCCTTTCCATATTTTTAATGACTAACGGGGTTAATTCTATATTTACAGCCTTTGAATTTTCCTATCATACCAATACTAATAGATCTATTATTCGGCAATACATTATAGCAGTGGGTATTTCTATTATTATGGCATTGTTGTTGCTAATTACAGTAATACTAGCGGTTTATCTTACCTATGCGGTAGATGATATTAGTGAACTGGGAATATTTGGAGGAAAAAGTATTTCTCCTAAATTAGTTAAGTATACTGCTTTTATTTTATTGATCTATACGGCCGTGGCAACCTTGTATTATTCGGGAACACGGGAAAGTAGGCAGTCAAGATATTTATCGGTTGGAGCTTTATTTACCACCGTTTTAATCTTACTAACTACGTATCTATTTGGATTGTATATTGAAAATTTTTCCAGATATAATGAATTATATGGATCTATAGGAGCGCTTTTAGTACTTATGGTATATATATGGTTAAATTCTAATATCTTGTTGTTAGGATTTGAATTGAATGCCTCATTAATAAAAATGAAAAAGAAATCAAAATTAAATCAACTAAACTCAAACTAAAATGAAAAATGTTTTATTGTTATTGTTCGCAATGGTAACCATTGCATCTGCACCTGCACAAACTAAAGTTGCTGGCGTATCTGTTCCTAATACTGTTGCTTTTGAAGGTGTTAACCTCACGTTAAATGGCGCAGGTGTAAGAGAAAAATACTGGATGGATATGTATGCTGGAGCTCTTTATCTAGACAAGAAAAATGCCGATGCCAACGGAGTTGTAAACGGAAATCAGCCAATGGCTATAAAACTTCATATTGTTTCTAAATTAATATCAAGCGATAAAATGATAGATGCAGTTACAGAAGGATTTGAGAATTCTACCAAAGGCAAAACTTCTAAGATCTCTTCAGAAATAGCGCAATTCATCGGATATTTTTCAGAAGAAATTAAGCAGAATGATATTTTTGATATGGTATACCTTCCAAAAGATGGTGTAAAAGTATATAAGAACAATAAGCTTTTAGGAACTATTAAAGGAACTGAATTTAAAAGAGCTTTATTTGGTATTTGGTTATCTGATAAACCAGCCGATAAAAACCTTAAGCAAGCCATGTTAGGAAAGAGCTAATTGAAAAGATTTAAATTTCAATTAGAACTTAACGAAAAATGAAAATGAAGAAACGAATAATATATAGCATCTTACTACTTTGTGCAGGTTTTAATCTACAAGCCCAATCGGTGCTTGGAAAATGGAAAACTGTTAATGAAGAGACAGGTAAATCCACCTCAATAATAGAAATATTTGAAGCGGATGGTGAACTACATGGAAAAGTGGTTAGAATATTAAAAGAAGAGGATCGGGATAAAGTTTGCACCAAGTGCGAAGGAGAAATGAAAAATAAGCCAATCGAAGGTTTAGTAGTTATGAAAGGATTAGAAAAGTTTGGAGATGAATATTCTGGTGGAGTTGTAACAGACCCTAAAACTGGAAAAATCTACAGATGCAAGATCTGGTTGGATGAAGACAATCCTAAGAAACTGAATGTAAGAGGATATATTTCATTTTTCTATAGAACTCAAACATGGATACGGGCAGAATAAAAAAATAATTAGTTAGTTGTTAAAAAAATCCACTCTTTTAAGGAGTGGATTTTTTATTTGAAGTAAAAAGAAGTTTAAATTTGTGAACCAACTTAAAAATACTGCATGGGTTTTTATATAAATGTAATTCTTCCTCTTCCTTTAGAAATGCAATTTACCTATGAAGTGTCCCAAACGGAATCTGAGTTTTTGAAACCAGGAATGCGTGTTTCAGTACCTTTTGGGAAAACCAAGATCTACACTGGTATTGTTTCTTCTATTCATACTAAAGCTCCAGAAAAATATGAATCTAAACCTATAGATCAGATATTAGATGAGGTTGCGGTGGTTACTCTAGAACAGTTAAAGTTTTGGAACTGGATTGCTAGTTATTATATGTGTTCTGAAGGGGAGGTGCTAAAAGCAGCCTTGCCAGGTGGTTTTTTATTAGAAAGCGAAAGCCTTATTCAGCTTGCTCCAGATTTTTCTGTAGAGGAAGCAAGTTTGGATGATCTGGAATATTTGATCTTTGAAGCCTTGCAAAGGCAATCTACTTTAAAGATCCAGGAGATCATTCAGTTATTAGATAAAAAAACAGTTCTGCCGGTTATTAATCGATTGGTGGCAAAAAAGGTTGTTATAGTAAATCAAGAGTTATTCGAACAATACAAGCCAAAGTTAATAAGGTATGTAAAGCTTAATGATAATTATCTTGTAGAAAGTGAAATGCATCGGTTGTTAGATGAATTATCTAATGCGCCAAAACAGCGAGAAGTGATATTAACACTTTTTCAGCTGAAGGCAACATCTAAAAAACCAATAGAAATTAAAACCTTATCTAAAGCTAGCGGAACATCTTCCGCAGTGATAAAGAGTTTAATAGATAAAAAAGTTCTAGAGGAATTTCATCTTCAGAAGGATAGAATAGAATTCGACATTGAGGAAGCCGATCAATTAATGGTTTTAAATGAATGGCAGCAGCAGGCATTTAAAGAAATAAATGAAGCTTTTTTGGAAAATGATGTTTGTCTTTTGCACGGTATTACTTCTTCTGGTAAAACGGAGATCTATATCAAGTTAATAGAGCAAGTTTTAAAAGAAGGAAAGCAAGTCTTGTATTTGCTTCCAGAAATAGCATTAACTGCACAATTGGTTTCCAGATTACAAAGTTATTTTGGAGAGCAAGTGTTGGTTTACCACAGTAAATATTCTGTAAACGAACGTATGGAAGTTTATAATCATGTGCTCAATGCTCATGATAAGGCTAAAATAGTGTTAGGCGCACGTTCTGCGATCTTTCTTCCATTTCAGGACCTCGGACTTATAGTTGTAGATGAAGAACATGAAACTACCTTTAAACAATTTGATCCTGCTCCACGCTATAATGCAAGAGATGCTTCTGTTGTTCTAGGAAATATGCATCAGGCTAAAATTGTAATGGGATCTGCAACTCCGTCTTTAGAATCTTACTATAATGCTACTCATAATAAATATGGGTTGGTCTCTTTGAATAGGAGACATGGAAATGTTATGCCTCCAGAGATCGAGGTGGTAGATCTAAAAGAAAAATATAAGAAGAAACGAATGACTGGTCATTTTTCTGACAAGTTATTAGATGAGATAAAATTAACATTAGAAGAAGGAGAACAGGTAATCTTGTTTCAGAATAGGAGAGGGTATTCTCCAATTTTAGAATGTCTTACATGCGGACACTCTCCACAATGCCCGAATTGCGATGTGAGCCTTACCTATCACAATAATAATAATCAATTAAGATGTCACTATTGCGGCTACCATATGGCAATGCAAAAGAAATGTATGGCTTGTGATAGTGTAGAATTAACAACTAAAGGTTTTGGAACTGAACAAATTGAAACTGAACTAAAATCTTTACTTCCTGATGCTAAGATTGGGAGAATGGATTTGGATACAACCCGAGGAAAACATGGACATCAAAAGATAATTAGCGCTTTTGAGCAAGAAAGTATCGATATATTGGTAGGAACTCAAATGTTGAGCAAAGGCTTGGATTTTAGAAAAGTAAGATTGGTTGGAATTATGAATGCAGACAACCTTCTAAATTTCCCAGATTTTAGAGCTCATGAGCGGAGTTTCCAGCTCATGCTTCAAGTGGCGGGAAGATCAGGAAGAACCGAAAATAGGGGAAAGGTGATCATTCAAACTTACAATCCGCATCATCAAATTGTAAAACAAGTTTCAGAGAATAACTATTCAGAAATGTATAAGGAGCAATTGGAAGAGCGCTACCAATATCAATATCCTCCTTTTTATAAACTGATTAAGTTCACCATTAAGAGTAAAGATTATTCCAAGACGAATGATGCTGCAGATTGGATTGCAAAAGCTTTGGCAACAGTTTTTAAGGAACATGTGCTGGGCCCAGAATTTCCTCCTGTAGCACGAATTAGGAACGAGTATTATAAAAATATCCTTATCAAGATTCCGCCAAAACAATCCTTAGGCAAAACCAAAAGGCATATACATAAAATATTAACCAGTTTTAAAGCCATTGGAATATGGAGAGGTGTAAGAGTGATCACCAATGTGGATCCTTCTTAGAAAATTTATAGCTTATAAAATTGTAGGGAATTTGTAAACTTGGAGGGTTTCTTATTGCATGGCGCTTAAAGCCTCAATAAGATTGGATTTTTTATGTCTGCTTAAAGGTAACTGTTGCTTGTCTATCTCTATATTCTTACTATTGTATCGCTCAACTTTTTCAAGATTTACAATATAAGATTTGTGAATACGCAAGAACTTATCTGCTGGTAGTTGTTTTTCAAAAGATTTCATGGTCGCAAGAACTACAAACGTATCTTTTTCGGTAACAAACTTTACATAATCTCCTAAAGCTTCAATATATTTTAACTTATTAAGGAATACCTTTCTGTTCTTAAGGTTGCTTTTTACAAAGATGAAATTTTCATCTTCAACAGGAACGCCGTTGGTCTTTAATTGATAAAGATTGATAGCTTTTGCTACGGCATTATTAAAACGTTCTTTATTTACAGGTTTTTGTATAAAATCTACTGCATCATAATCGAAAGCTTTAAAAGCGTATTTGGTTTTTCCTGTAACAAATATAATTTGTGGTTTATTTGGTAGATCATCCAATAATTCAAAGCCTGTGAGGATAGGCATTTCAATATCAAGAAAAATTAAATCCACTTGGGTGTCTAATAAACCATTTTTGGTTTCAATGGCGTTATTATACTGTGCAACCACCTTTAAATTAGGGTGATCCATTATTAGCTTCACGATCGAAAGTCGTTGTAAGCTAGAATCATCCACTACAGCACATCTTAGTAAAATTTCATCCACGGTTGGTTCGGTTAAGTCTAAACAATATTAATCATAAATTCTTATTAAAACAAGACAAAAGGAAATTAGGTTTCGACCAAATGCATACTGCTATATAAAATGTGTTATACCTAAAAGGCAAAGGCTTTGTAGATAATAAAAATAATGTTACTTTTGCACCCAATTAATTTAAATCATATTTTTATGAATCATTATGAAACTGTTTTCATCTTGAATCCCGTTTTATCTGATGACCAGATAAAGGAGACAGTTAAGAAATACGAAGATTTTCTTGTTTCTAACGGCGCCAAGATGGTATCCAAAGAAGATTGGGGGCTAAAAAAATTAGCTTATGCAATCCAACACAAAAAAAGTGGATTTTACCACTTATTCGAATTTCAAGCTCCAGGTGAGGTAATTAACCCACTAGAAGTTGAATTTAGAAGAGAAGAGCGTATGATGCGTTATCTAACAGTACGTTTAGATAAACATGCTATTGCTTGGGCAGAAAAAAGAAGAAATAGAAACAAAGAAAAAGCGTAGTTATGTCATCTATTGAACAACAAGCAAAAGGAAAAAAAGACGGAGAAATCAGGTATTTAACTCCGCTAAACATAGAAACCAACAAGGCTAAAAAGTATTGTAGGTTTAAGAGATCTGGTATCAAATATATCGATTATAAAGATGCAGATTGGTTATTGAGTTTCGTTAACGAACAAGGTAAATTGTTACCAAGACGTTTAACTGGAACTTCTTTGAAATATCAACGTAAAGTGGCTGTAGCGGTTAAACGTTCTCGTCACTTAGCATTAATGCCGTATGTTGGCGATTTATTAAAATAAGAAAGAGGCAATTATGGAATTGATACTTAACAAAGACGTAGAAAACTTAGGTTTTAA
>JBBSVD010000082.1:0-7538 GCA_038233835.1 Flavobacteriales bacterium
ACAGAGCCTATACTTCAAATTTTGCAGGGTAAAGACAAAAATGTGATCTTGTCTAAAAGTGATTTCGATACGAGAAAACTCACCAATTACCTACTTACAGATACTACCGTTATAAGAAAAAATGAATGGAATATTCCAGAGCCTGTATCTGGTATAGAAATCCTTACTAATAGCATTGAAGTAGTGTTTATTCCACTAATGGCTTTCGATAAGAATGGTCATAGATTAGGTTACGGCAAAGGCTTTTATGATATCTTTCTTGCTTCTTGTAATCCTGATGCAACTAAGGTGGGAATTTCCTTTTTTGAAGCTGAAGAATCTATTCCAGAATTAAATAATAGTGATATAGCATTGGATTACTGCGTAACTCCCCATAAAATATATAAATTTAAAAAATAAGCCGCTATATTTGCTTTACTTTTAACATTGACTTACATTTAATCTACCTATTCAAAATAATTGATGCTCAACGACCTTCAGTTAAATAGTATTTTAGAAGATTTTGACATTGCCTATTGGAAAATCAATCTTCTTACAAAAGAAATTACCTGGTCTGAACATTTTGAAGCCCTGGTTGGCGAAGTGCCTCCAAACGAATCTATTTTTGAATATTTCATAAATTATATCCTTCATAAAGATTACCGCTATGATTATCGTGTAGCTTTCGAAAATCTTACCTCAGGATCTGAAGATCTTAATCAAGAAATTAAGATCAAACTCAAGAATGATAAGTTTAGATGGTTCGAGTGCCGTAATTTAAAAAGCAAGGATAGCAACAAAGAAACTGCAGTACTACTTTTTGTAAATATCCATCAATCCAAAAGAGATCAATACACCATAGAAGAGAACTTCTTTTATTATCGGGAAACGGCAGAAATGACCACTACCGGAGGTTGGTATATAGATATAAAAACCCATGCTATTTACTGGGACGATGTAACCAAAAAGATCTTGGACTGCCCAAAAGATTTTAATCCAGATTATGAAAAAAGGCTTCAGTTCTACGCCTTAGAACATCATGAAAAAGCAATTTCTATTTTTGAGAAATGTGAAAAGTACGGAATTCCATTTCGTACCGAATTAAAAATGGCATCGCTCTATGGCAGAGAATTTTGGGTTCAAGTTACCGGGAAACCTGTATATAGTGATGAACAGGAAATAATAGGTATTCGCGGAGTGCTTCAAAATATAGACGATAATAAAAGCAATGAGCTTAACCTTCAGAATTCATTAGATATAATTGCAGGACAAAATTCCAGATTGTTCAACTTTGCACATGTGGTCTCGCACAATTTAAGATCTCACAGTAGCAACCTAAGCTTGGTTGTTCAGCTTTTAAATGAAGCTAAAAGTGCTCAGGATAAATTAGATCTTTTGGATAATGTAGAAGATATCTCTGAAAATTTGGATGTGGCCATTTCTAGACTAAATGAGATGGTGGCTCATCAAAACCTGCTAACCAAAGAACGTACTAAGGTTTCATTTAAACAATCTTTAGACATAGTAATTTCTTCGATTTCCTCCTTAATTAATAGAGAAAGCGCAAAAATTATATCAGAATTTAAGGAATTAAAAGAAATTCAATATATTCCTGAATATTTGGAAAGTATTTTACTAAATTTAATCACTAATGCTATTCGTTATAAACAACCTGGAAGAGTCCCTGTTATTTTTATACAGACCTACTCTGTTAACGACCAGAATTTTATAGAGATAAGCGATAATGGAATTGGTATCGATCTGGATCAATACGGGGATAAAATGTTTGGTATGTACAAAACATTTCATAGAAATCCAGATGCTAAAGGAATAGGTTTGTTTATCACCAAAAATCAGGTGGAAACTATGGGAGGCTCTATTTCTGTTACTAGTACCGTTAATATTGGTACCACTTTTAAAATTAAATTCTAGATCTTAATGGGGCAAAAAATGGAGCTAGCGTGTATTATTGATGATGATAAGATATACGTTAACTTAGTTAGAAAAATCATCGAAATTAAAAAATTATCTGAAAATCTACTCATCTTCAAAAATGGATTGGAGGCCTTGGAATATTTCAAGATCATCCTTACTAACATGACTGAAGAAAAATTACCAGACATCATTTTCTTAGATCTTAACATGCCAGTAATGGACGGTTGGGAGTTTTTAGGAGAATTTATTAAGATAAAGAACAACTTCGACAAGAAAATAACCTTGTATGTTGTCTCTTCTTCTATAGATCCTCGCGATCTGGAAAGAGCTAAATCTTTTAATCTGGTTACAGATTATTTAATTAAGCCAATAGAATTAAAGAAGTTTGAACAGATTTTTGATAGAGTTGAAAATGTTGCTTAAGAATGCCCCAATTTATCTGTTTCTTGTTTTGGAAACGCTCTCTTATTAAACACCAATAATAACCCCACCCCTACACTAATTGCGGTATCGGCAACATTGAAAACCGGATCGAAGAAGGAAAACTGCTCCCCTCCCCAAAATGGGATCCAGTTTGGCAATATCCCTTCATATAAAGGAAAATAAAGCATGTCTACTACTTTTCCGTGAAATAATGTTCCGTAACCTCCTGCTTCAGGAAAAAACTGTGCTACGTGCCCGTAACTGTCATCGAAGATAATTCCGTAAAAAACTGAATCTATAATATTTCCGAAGGCACCGGCAAAAATAAACGCAATTGCCGTTATAAGAACACGAGATCCGTTATTTTTAACAGAATCCCATAGCCAATAGCCAATCCCAACAATAGCTCCTAATCTAAAGAGTGTAAGCAAAAGTTTCCCATATTCCCCAGGGATCTTTGCTCCCCAAGCCATTCCTTCATTCTCTACAAATAAGATCCTGAACCAGTTCATCACATTTACCTCTTCGCCTAAAATGAAGTTGGTCTTAACATAGATCTTGGAGATCTGATCTATTAATAATATTAATATTATAAGGAGAGTAGCTTTTTTTAAAGACATGAACTGTTGGAATTAAATCGGCTCAAAAATACTACTATTATTTAGTTTTCCACCACCCGAATATCTCCGTTTATGGAAGTAGCATTTATTTGATGGGTTCCAGGAATATCAGGTGGAATACTAACGCTGCCATTGCGAGAACTAGCTATTACGGTTGCATCTGTGGTTTCAATACTTATGGCCCCTGTAAAGGTATTTATTAGCGCATTACCCGAAAATGAAATAAGATTACAGTGTCCAGAATTCAATTGTACCTGTATATACTCAAAGGCTCCTATTGCTTCAACCGAAGCGATATTCGATTTAATAAAAACCTGCAAGCCTTCCGGGATTTCCATTGTGATCTCTAAGGCAAAGACCTTGTGGGCGCTAAGTTTATCGAATCCGCTTTGAAGGATTTTTCTAAACTGAGAGCTTATATTTAATACATTTCCTTTTTGTTCATACTCCAGAGAAATATCATTAAAATATTCACCATCGGCATGTGAGCTTATTTTAATCTGATCCCCAGAAATGGTTTTTAAATTTATCTTAAAAACCTCGTCAGTGTCTATATATATTTGGTCTATCTCTTTTGCATCAATAATTTGCGAGGTGTCCTTTTGGGCGTAGCTTGAATAGGAAACAAAAAATAGAAGGATTATTAAATTGATTTTCATAATATTATTTATACAAAAAACGCTCCAAGCTGAAGGTTACTTCTGCAGGAGCGCTTTAATTTATTTTGAAAACTAAAATCTAACGTTGCAAGTTCTTTGCTTCTATACTTAAAGTGGCATGTGGAACAATTTTAAGACGTTCCTTAGCGATCAATTTACCGGTTACTCTGCAAATCCCAAAGGTTTTACTTTCAATACGTACTAAAGCATTTTTAAGGTCTCTAATAAATTTCTCCTGTCTTATTGCCAATTGTGAATTCGCTTCCTTACTTTGTGTTTCGCTTCCTTCTTCAAAAGCTTTAAATGTAGGAGATGTATCGTCGGTTCCATTGTTCCCGTCGTTTACATAAGAGCTTTTGTAAAGTTCCAATTGCTCTTGTGCTTTTTTGATCTTTCCTAAAATCAGAGCTTTAAATTCAGCCAGATCGGCATCGCTGTAACGTTCTTTAATATCTGTTGTCATGGGCTTTAATGTTTTTTGATACACAACTTAGTGGTAATATCGTCGAATTCAATTTCGGTTCCAATAGTTACCACATCTGCAAATTCGAGATTTGCAGTTAGTGTTTCGTTTTTTATATAACTCAAGTTCTGGTTAACAGCATCCTCGACAATGCCATCTTTTAGTAGGGTCACATCTATGGTATCGGTAACTTCAAATCCGGAGTCCTTCCTTAAATTTTGGATCCTGTTTACCAATTCCCGAGCAATTCCTTCTTTTTTCAATTCATCAGAAATACTCACATCCAACGCCACAGTGATATTTCCATTACTGGCTACTAACCAACCTTCAATATCTTGTGAGGTTATAATAACATCTGTGGATGCCAAATTAAACATTTTTCCGTTAATTTCAACAGAAATCTCTCCATCTCTTTCAAAAGTTTCGATATCTCTTGTAGTAAAATTGTTAATAACTTCAACTACTGCTTTCATATCTTTCCCGTATCGCGGACCAAGAACCTTAAAATTAGGTTTTACCTGTTTTACCAATAATCCAGAAGCATCGTCGATCAGTTCTATAGATTTCACATTCACTTCAGATTTAATAAGATCTGCAACCGCTAAGATCTCTTCTTTCTGTTGTTCATCCAAAACAGGGATCATTATACGCTGTAATGGCTGTCTAACTTTTATCATTTCCTTTTTACGTAAAGACAAGACCAAAGAAGAGATAATTTGCGCCTTTTGCATTTTATGCTCTAGGTATGCGTCTATATAACTTTCGTTATATTCCGGGAAATCTGCTAAATGGACTGAAGCAAAATCTTCTTTTCCAGAAACTTCATTTAGGTCCTTATAAAGCTTATCCATGAAAAATGGTGCTACCGGCGATCCTAATTTTGCAACATTTAGCAAACAAGTGTATAAAGTTTGATATGCTGAAATTTTATCCTGCTCGTAATCTCCTTTCCAAAATCTCCTTCTGCTTAATCGTACAAACCAGTTGCTCAAGTTTTCCTGAACAAATTCTGAAATTGCTCTAGTAGCTCTGGTTGGTTCATATTCTGCATAAAATTCGTCCACTTTCTTGATAAGTGTATGTAATTCTGAAAGGATCCATCTGTCTATTTCCGGGCGATCCTTCAGAGCTATTTCCTCTTCTTTATAACTGAAGCTATCTAGATTTGCATATAATACAAAGAAAGAGTAGGTGTTATAAAGTGTTCCAAAGAATTTTCTGCTCACCTCAGCAATCCCTTCAATATCAAATTTTAAGTTATCCCAAGGGTTTGCATTAGAGATCATATACCATCTTGTGGCATCTGGTCCAAAAGCAGCCAAAGTTTCAAATGGATCTACAGCATTTCCAAGACGTTTAGACATTTTTTGTCCGTTCTTGTCCAATACCAACCCATTAGAAACAACATTCTTATAGGCAACATCATCAAAGATCATAGTTGCTATAGCATGTAAAGTATAGAACCAACCACGCGTTTGATCTACTCCTTCCGCAATAAAATCGGCTTTACGTTCTCCGTTCTCTACCATTTCCTTATTCTCAAAAGGATAATGCCATTGTGCATAAGGCATAGAACCAGAGTCGAACCAAACATCTATAAGATCTGATTCACGTTTCATCGGTTTTCCTGAAGTTGAAACCAAGATAATTGTATCTACCACATTCTTATGAAGATCTACCAACTCATAATTCTCATCGGAGAAATTATCCACTTCAAATTCTGCAAAAATATCTTCGGCCATAACTCCGGCCTTAACAGCCTTGCTTATTTCCGCTTTTAGTTCTTTAATAGAACCAATCATTATTTCTTCTTTTCCGTCTTCGGATCTCCAAATAGGCAAAGGCACTCCCCAATACCTACTTCTGGATAAGTTCCAGTCGTTTGCATTGGCTAACCAATTCCCAAATCTTCCTTCCCCGGTAGCTTTTGGCTTCCAGTTAATGGTCTGATTCAGCTCGAACATTCTATCTTTAAATTCGGTCACTTTAATGAACCAAGAATCTAACGGATAGTATAAGATAGGCTTATCTGTTCTCCAGCAATTTGGATAACTGTGCACATATTTTTCAACTTTAAAAGCACGGTTGTCTTCTTTCAATTTTATAGCGATCTCTACATCTACAGACCTCTCTGGCGCTTCACCATCTTCATAATATTCATTCTTCACATATTTCCCGCCAAGCTCTCCTAGCTCTTCTCTAAATTTACCCTGAAGGTCTACTAAGGGAACCAAATTGCCATTCTTATCCAGGACTAACAATGGTGGCACTTCTGGAACTGCTTGCTTAGCAACCATAGCATCATCTGCTCCAAAGGTTGGAGAAGTATGTACTATTCCAGTACCATCTTCTGTAGTAACAAAATCTCCGGCGATCACTCTAAAAGCATTCTCAGGATTATTATAAGGCAGGGCATATGGCAACAATTGCTCATATCTAATCCCAACAAGATCTGATCCTTTAAAGGTCTTCTCTACAAAATATGGAATCGCATCTCCTTGTTTGTAAGCTTCTAAGGCTTCTTTATTTTCAATCTTATGAAATTTCTTGTCGAATTGCTTAGCAACTAGACTGCTGGCAAGAATGATGTTTATAGGCTCGAAAGTATATTGATTATAAGTAGAAACCAATGCATACTCTATTTTAGGACCAACAGTAAGAGCAGTATTAGAAGGCAAAGTCCACGGAGTAGTGGTCCAAGCCGTTAAATAAATCTCATTAGATACTTCTGAAAGAAAATCTGGCAAAGTTCCTGACTTTGCTTTAAACATAGCAGTCACCGTAGTATCTGTAACATCTTGATAGGTCCCCGGCTGATTTAACTCGTGAGAACTTAAACCTGTACCTGCTTTTGGAGAATAAGGCTGAATGGTATATCCCTTATAAATAAGCCCTTTCTTATATATTTCTGAAAGCAACCACCAAACCGTTTCCATGTATTTGGACTTGTAGGTGATATATGGATCTTCCATATCTACCCAATATCCCATTTTTTCGGTAAGATCGTTCCAGATACCTGTATAGCGCATTACTGCGCTTTTACAAGCTTCATTATATTTTTCTACGCTAATCTTAGTCCCAATATCCTCTTTGGTAATTCCAAGTTCTTTCTCTACACCAAGCTCGATAGGTAACCCGTGGGTATCCCAACCTGCTTTCCTCTTAACCTGAAATCCCTTTTGAGTTTTATAACGGCAAAAAATATCTTTAATGGAGCGCGCCATCACGTGGTGAATTCCCGGCAATCCATTTGCAGAAGGTGGTCCTTCAAAAAACACAAAAGGTTTAGCACCTTCTCGTGAACTCATACTTTTTTCAAAAATCTCATCCTCTTTCCAATAGTTCAGAATTTCTTCAGCCACTTTTGGTAAGTCAAGTCCTTTATACTCAGGGAACTTTGCGCTCATTTTATCGTAATTTCTTTTGAATTGCGAAAATAACGATTTTTAAGAAAAGAGA
>JBBSVD010000083.1:0-7163 GCA_038233835.1 Flavobacteriales bacterium
AATCTCAACTTCAGATAAAAACTATAAATTCTCCTTCAAAAGATAAATTAGAATCTTTAAAAGAGGTTTTAGATCATATTGGCAATAAGCCTGGAATCGTATTTTGTAATTTTAGGGATAGCATTCAACGAGTTAGTGACTATTTAACTCAGAATCAAATAGGTCATGGTTGTTTTCATGGAGGAATGGAACAGCAAGACAGAGAACGTTCACTCATTAAATTTAGAAATGGAACTCATAATATTATAGTTGCCACCGATCTTGCCGCAAGAGGCTTAGATATTCCTGAACTCAATTTTATTATTCATTATCAACTTCCGTTAAAAGAGGAGGAATTCACCCATAGAAATGGACGAACTGCACGTATGAATGCGAGTGGAAATGCGTATGTTATTAAATGGGTTAAAGAAGATCTTCCAGATTTTATAGAATTAGATGAATTACAAATCCTAAAAAATAATGAGGTTTCCAAAGAAACTCTTTGGGAAACCTTATTTGTTTCTGGCGGAAGAAAAGACAAGATCTCTAAAGGAGATATTGCAGGTCTATTTTTTAAAGAGGGAAAACTTGATAAGGATGAACTTGGAGCAATCGAATTGAAACAAGATTGTTGTTTTGTTTCAGTTCCTGCTGCTAAGGCAAATGAATTAATTGCCAATCTTAATAATACTAAACTTAAAAAGAAAAAAGTAAGAATTAAATTGATTTAGATCTGACTAATTCAATATAAAAATGCCTTTAGAATCTAAAGGCCTTTTTAAATCGATAATAGCTTTAAAAAATTACATAGAACGATGGTTCGATGCTCTTTCTTTCATAGAATCGAACATAGTGTTCACCTTTTTATCGAATGCCAAAGGATCTTTAAAGTTTTCCTTGTTATTTTCTATACGTTGTTCTCCTCCTAAAATCACATCAATTTCTTCATTCTTCAAAGCTTTAATAGTTTTTTCAGCAACAAGTTCTGGTGTGTCCATATCTTTTGAAGAAGCTGTTTTCATCATTGGTGTATCCGTGGCTGTTGGATAAACCGTCATAACATGGATGGGGAAATCTTTTAACTCCCGTCTCATAGCTTCAGAAAACTGTTTTACCGCTGCTTTGGTTGCAGCATAGGTTGCGTAAAAAGGCATTCCTATTAATCCTAAACCAGAAGATACATTTATAATGGCGGCATCTTTACTTTTCTTAAGCATAGGTAAGCTATGTTTAGTAAGCAAAATAAGACCGGTGGTATTGATATTTTGTTGAGCAATAATATCTTCATCAGAAATGTCCTCTAAAGCACCTGCGCTTACCACTCCAGCATTATTTATAAGAATATCTAATTGGTCCCATTCATTTTTAATTTTAGTAACAATCTTGGTAATATCCTTAGGTTGGGAAACATCAGCTTGAATAAATGTAAATTTTGCTTCAGGATAAATTAATTTCAAATCGTTCATTTTACCTTGATCTCTTCCAACAACAGCAATATTTCTTGCGCCTTCTTTATAAAATTCAGTTATTAATGCTTTACCAATTCCGCTAGAACCTCCGGTGATTAAGATGTTTTTATCTTCAAATTTTTTCATAATCTATATTTTAAATTCTTGTAAATTTTAACTTAAAAAGGTTCTTCAACCTATATAAATATAAAACTTCCTTATTAAAATTTTATTAACGTGAGCTTAAAAAATGTCATCAAAACCTATGTAATTGATAAGACTCTCTTAAAAAATAAATGCTCAATCCAAAATGATTCCAGCCTCAATTATTTTAAATACAAGGAAACAAGATTGGTAGATAATAAAATTATATTTGCACACTGAAAATTTTATGAAATGGGTTCTAAAAAAGAGGAAATAATCGAAAATCTAAATGAAGCACAAATAGATCTTTGTATCTCTATTTTAGAAACTTTAGTTGAAGGTTCTAATCAAATTTTTGATCTTTCTGAAGAGAAAAGAATCGCTTTAATGAAGGCAGCCGGAGCTCTCACTCGTCCTAGTAGAGATGAATTTATTAAGAGAAAAAAAGATTCTAAAAAGGCAGCGAAAAGGAAAATGATCGAGCGTGATAAACACGCTAGAAAAGAAACCGGAATTAGAAGTGCACGAGAAGCTACTATTTTTATTGCTCCAAGTCTTATTGAAGTTCCCAAAGATGATCGGCCAGAATTAGAATCACCTCGTAACTGCTATGTATGTAAGACCATGTATACCAAGTTGCATCATTTTTATGATACCATGTGTACAGAATGTGGTGATTATAACTATGCAAAACGTTTTCAATCTGCCGATCTTACGGGGCAAGTTGCAGTTGTTACTGGATCAAGGCTTAAAATAGGCTATCATATAACCGTGATGTTATTAAGGGCAGGAGCAACGGTAGTTGCAACCACCAGATTCCCTGTAGATTCAGCCTTGCGATTTTCTAAAGAACATGATTTTCAGGAATGGGGAGATCGTTTAAAGATTCATGGATTAGACCTTAGACATATTCCTAGTGTAGAGATCTTCTGTAATTTTATAGAACAGAGCTATGAGAGATTAGATATTCTTATAAATAATGCAGCTCAAACAGTACGTAGACCTTCCGGATTTTTTGCTCACCTAATGGAAAAGGAAGAGTTGCCTTATGATTCTTTACCAGAGTTTGCTAAAGATCTTTTGGCAGATCATTACAATTCTCTACAGGAATTAAAATTATTAACTGAAGGGGCTTCTAATAATCAAAATAACGTATTGCCGGTTACTTGGCATGGACCTGAACCGGGAATTGGTTTAAGAGCATCTGCCAAACTATCGCAGATCCCATATAGTTTCGATAATTCACTTTCCACGAAGGAAGTTTTCCCAGAAGGAGAATTAGACGCAGATCTACAACAGGTGGATCTTAGAAAGACCAATAGTTGGAGATTAAGATTAGGAGAAATAGAGACTACAGAAATGATCGAGGTACAGTTGGTGAATTCTGTGGCACCCTTTGTTCTTTGTAGTCGTCTTTCAGATCTAATGAAAAAGGAGAATACTGGTAAGAAACATATTATTAATGTTTCTGCTATGGAAGGAAAATTCCATAGATTTAAAAAAGAAGATAGACACCCGCATACCAATATGGCAAAAGCTGCGCTGAATATGATGACGCATACTTCTGCAACTACTTTTGCAAAAGATGGTATTTTTATGAATGCCGTAGATACTGGATGGGTAACAGATGAAGATCCTGCAGAATTGTCTAAGAAAAAAGTGGAGATCCATGATTTTCAACCTCCTTTAGATATTGTTGATGGCGCCGCAAGAGTGATGGATCCTTTGTTTGATGGTATTAATACTGGAAAACATTGGAGTGGTAAATTTTTAAAAGATTATATGCCAATTGATTGGTAGAAAAAAGAATCATTAAACAAATAAGAAATGGAAAATAATAAAATACCTCAAAAACAACATAATAATCAGTTACACGGAGTGAAATTGGTTGATATTATTGAGCGTTTGGTAGAAAAGCATGGTTGGGAAAAGATGGGAGAAATGCTCCCTATCAGATGTTTTACCCATGATCCTTCGGTAAAATCTAGCTTAAAATTCTTAAGAAAAACCCCTTGGGCGAGAGATAAGGTAGAGAAAATTTATATGGATTCTATTAAATAATAAAGTAAATTTCAGAAAAATAAAATGTCCCGATTCTCTTTTGAGCACCGGGACATTTTTAATCTATTAATATTGGATTATTTACTTTCCTCGATCCATCTATCTATTTTGTTCTCCAATAATTCTAGTGGAACACTTCCTGTTTCTAAAACCTGATTGTGATATTTTCTAATGTCAAATTTATCACCTAATTCCTTTTTAGCCCTTTCTCTTAATTCGATGATCTTAAGTTGCCCGATCTTATAAGATAATGCTTGACCGGGATTCGCCATATAGCGCTCAATTTCAGAAGTTATTCCTGCTTCAGATTCAGCTTCATTTCCCATAGAATATTGAATGGCCTGTTCTCTGGTCCAACTCTTAGAGTGTAAGCCGGTATCAACCACCAATCTTACGGCTCGGTGCATCTCTGCTCCTAAATTTCCAAAATATTGGTAAGGATCTGTGTATAATCCTAATTCTTTACCAAGAGATTCAGAATATAAAGCCCATCCTTCACCATAGCCACTATACCATAAGGTTTTTCTGAAATCTGGCAATACGGTACTTTCTTGTGTCAAAGAGATCTGGTAGTGATGTCCTGGAATTGCTTCATGCAAAAATAAAGACTCATCCGAATATATATTGTAAGTTGAAGCATCTGGAATTGGCACGTAAAATATTCCAGGTCGGGTTCCATCCAAAGATCCTTGGTTATATTCGGCGCTGGCAGAATTCTCTCTAAAAGCTTCAGTTCTTCTAACTTCAAATTGAGTTTTTGGAGTTACATCAAATAATTTTTCTAATTGAGGTTTCATCTTTTCATGGATTGCATTAAAATTGTCAATGATCTCCTCCGGCTTTTTATAAGGCATCAACTCTTTATTATCTCTCACATATTTAAAGAACGACTTTAGATCTCCCTTAAAACCAATTTGCTCTTTTACTTTTTCCATTTCTGAAGAGATACGTGCCACTTCGTCCAATCCTAGTTGATGGATTTCTGCCGCCGTCATATCTGTAGTAGTATATAGCTTTATTTGATGCTTATAATAAGCTTCTCCATTTGGGATATCGGCAATACCGCTGGTAGTTCTACCTGCTGGTAAATATTCGTTCTTAACAAAATCATGTAATTTTTGATAAGCAGGAATCACTCTATCCTTGATCATAGAAGTATAGGACTCCTTTAAATTGGTTTTTTCTTCTTCAGAAAAACCTTCAGGAAAATTAGTGATTGGAGTGTAGAAAAGATGTTTATTTAGATCTTTCTCGGTCATTGCAGCTAATTGAGGAATCACTTTAACGATCAAGGATTTTGGCAAGACATAGCCCTCTTTCATTCCCTCTTTCATTTTTTCTTCTACAGAATTCATCCAAATTAAATAGCCATCTACACGCTTTTCCCAATTTTTATAATCTTCTACCGTTTTAAATGGCTGCGAACTCATTCCGCTAGCCAATTGTCCCATATTTAAATTCACAGACCACATTTGGTCTATAGGAAAGAATTCAGAATTACGAAATTTTAAGGTTTCTAGATTTATATCTGTTTCCCATTTTAAAATCGCCTTGCTCATCTGCTCGGTGTCAGAAAGATCTGAGTCGTCAAATTTTGCCAGCTTTTCTTGATATGAAGAATAATAATTCTCTAAGGAATCTCTATATGCTTCAGAAAGTGTATTAGGAAATTGATCGTTATATCTGTTATCTCCAGTAGCGGTTGCAGTTAAAGGATTCAGTTTAAGACCATCTTCATAATAAGATTCTAAAAGCTCATTAAATTTGGCTCCAGTATTATCGGAAGAAATTTCTTGTTTTGGTTCGTCTTTACAGCTTAGAACTGATAGACTAACTACTGCTATAATTACTATTTTTTTTATCATTTAAACAAAATTAAAATTAGAGCTATAAATGTAGTAGAATTCTAATTGAATTATAATCAGACCAATATTTTTATTGAAGTTAATTTTTCTTCACCTAAAAATTTTACAAGACTGTGATCCAATGAATATTTTGAAATATAAAATAAATTCATCTAATTAAACTGAATTTACTTTTTTAAGAAGACTTATAAATTATATATTTGCCGCTTATTATCAAGAATCTCAAAAAGAGATAGCAACCTGCATTAACAAGCAAGGTGCTAAAAATGATAAGCCAATTCTTTGGAAAAAATGTTAAACATGACTTCCTTTTTATTGCCTAAGTTTTCCTTTTTTGAGATTCATAAAAAAATTAATTTATGAATACTGTTATTAAATCTAAAGGAAATTTTTATGCATTATTGCCTTTATTTCTATTTGTTTTCACTTTTTTGGGCGCAGGGATTTATTTGAACGATTTTTATGCATTGCCTTCTCCAATCGCGGTAATTTTAGGTATCGTTCTCGCTATGATTCTGTTCAAGGATTCCATGAACACTAAGATCTCAACTTTACTTAAAGGTTGTGGAGACGATAAGATCCTAACCATGTGTCTTATCTATTTATTGGCCGGCGCTTTCACGGTGGTTTGTAAGGCTACGGGAAGCGTAGATGCAATTGTAAATCTTGGGTTGCAATACATATCTATACATTGGTTATATGCAGGAGTTTTTATAATAACTGCGTTTTTATCTATTTCTACTGGAACTTCAGTTGGAGCAATAGTTGCACTTGGAGCTGTTGTAATAGGTTTTGCAGATACCACTGAAGCTTCTTTAGCCATTTTGAGCGCCTCCCTTTTAGGTGGAGCAATGTTTGGAGATAATTTATCTATAATTTCTGATACCACTATTGCTGCTACACAATCTTTAGAGGTTAGTATGAAAGATAAATTTAAACAGAATGTGCTAATAGCTCTTCCTGTTGCGGTTATTACCACTGGTATTTTACTTTACCAAGGCTTTGCTTTAGAGGACACTTTAGGTATGGGTGCTTCCTATACTGTAAACATGATAAAAATACTTCCCTATATTTTAGTTTTGATATTAGCTATTTCTGGAGTAAATGTTTTTGCTGTTTTATTTATAGGGATTATAACTGCAGGGATCATTGGGATAATATATGGTGATTTTGGAGTGCTTCAATTAGCTAAATTATCTTATGAAGGTTTTACCAGCATGACAGAGATCTTCTTATTGTCTTTATTAACAGGAGGATTAGCTGCATTAGTTACAAAGGCTGGGGGAATAAGATTTCTAATTAATTTCATCAATTCAAAAGTTAATTCTAAAACCGCTTATTTTGGAATTGCAGGTTTAGTGAGTTTTACCAATATGGCAATTGCAAATAATACGGTTTCAATAATTATCACAGGATCCATTGCAAAAAAACTAAGTGATCAATTTTTATTGAACAGAAAAAAGGTTGCATCTGTCTTAGATATTTTTGCATGTATTGTGCAAGGTTTATTGCCTTATGGAGCTCAAGTACTTATTATTTTAAGTTTGGCTGAAGGGAAAATCAACTATTTGGATTTGGTAAGTAATGTGTGGTATTTGTGGTTGTTATTAATAGGAACAATAATCTATATTCAATTCACTTCCAAAAAAGATCCAATAGATAAATC
>JBBSVD010000084.1:0-7122 GCA_038233835.1 Flavobacteriales bacterium
ACCTAAAACAACTTGTCTTGGAAAGAATCTTAAATAGTCTGAAGCGAATTTTTGACCTTCTTCAGCAACTTCGATCTCTTCAAAATTTCCATTATCAGTCATTTTATACTGAATCATAGAGATTGCGTAAGTAGCAGAGTCTGATCCTGTATTTGCTAAACTGACTTCTTGAGATCGTTGAGATCCATCAAACACAACTCTTTTAGGTAAGATCATAAGATCTCCTTGAGCAAATATAGGAGTTAAAACCAAAGAGTTGGCAATAACTATTAAACAAATAATTTTTGTAATATTAAAAGACATAAATTGAAGTAGTTATTAAGATATTTATCTATAAAATTTGGTGCCCAAATATAGGAAAACGAAATTTGATAAAGTTTAAAATAACAGCAAGCTTAATTATACGAAACTGTAACATTGAAACCTTGAGGATTGGAATAATTTCCTGGAATTTGATTGGCTTCAAGGTTGAGTGTTGCTCCAATTTTTAGGACATCTATACCATTTCCTTCTCCACTAGGCGTTGGAGTTACAGTAAATTGGTCTATTATTAGAATTTGAGCAGGATTTACCTCATTAAACAATGAAAAAGTGCTTGGTAAGGTAATGGAGTAGTTATTATTGCTGTGAGTGACAATAGCCTCGGCAGGACTCACTTCTCCAGGTACTGCATTAGAAATTTCAACTCCATTAGCTGTTCTGGATCCATCCGTATTCAAAATCAAACTTCCTGGATTATAACCTCCAATGATGCTACCAAAATTCAAATCTACGGTCTTACTGATTTTTATCGGACTTACGATGGAAGCAGTAGTTCTAATAGTTGCAGAGTCAGAGGACTGGCAGAAGCCAGAATAGGCCAGAAATAAAAACAATCCGGTGATAATTTTTTTCATTTGGCTATAGATTTAGATTGTTAAAATTACATTAAAAAAAAACGCCACCATCTGGCGGCGTTTAAAAATATAATTAATTCTTCTATTTAGTTATAAGCCACAGTAACAATAACAGTACCAGTATAGGCTCCCGCTACTTGATCAGCTCCTACTGTTAAAGTACCACCAACATTTAATGTTTGATCTGCCCCAGTTCCTGTTGCAGTAGTTCCACCATCATGAGTAAAGATAATTGGCATTGCAGTCCCATTACCAGTTAAACTGATAGTTGGAATTGCGATAGAATAGGTGTAACCACTTGCAGCATTAACAGTAAATGCAGCAGCAGATACAGTTCCACCTGGTATAGTAACTCCAGTAACAGTACCTCTAACACCGTCGGTTCCAACAGTTATCTCAGTATCCGCAGTAGGAGTAGCCATTCTACCAAAATCAAGGTTAGTTCCATTAGAAATATTAATTGTGCTAACAATTTCTGCGTTAACAGTTGCAGTACCAGTATCAGAACCCTGTGCAAAAGTAGTTCCTGTAATAAGAGCGATTAAAATAAAAGTAATTTTTTTCATCTGTAGGTTATTTGGGTTGTTAATAACACTACAAATATGTAGTAATTCATAATAAAATAACTAGAAACCTCTTTAAAATTCGATGAAATCTAAAAGAATGACGACGAATGATAATAATTAAGACTTGATTTGTCGATTAATGACCGAATATATGGCGGGTAAGGTATTGTATGAGTTAATTTATAGGGTAAAATCTTAAAAATAAGGAGTTAAAATGCTATAAATGCATAAAACTCAATAGAAATTGAGTTTTCGCAAGGATTATACTAATTAGTAAGATTAATGTAAGAAATCTATGGGGTAGATTTATTTGTATTAATTAGTTATAATTCACTGTTACATTGAAACCAGCAGGACTTACATAGTTCCCTGGCGTCTGATTTGGGTTAACATTTAAAGTTGCTCCAATATGTATAGTTTGTGATCCATCTGCCATTGCATTGTCACCTCTAGCATCTGTAGTAAAATTATTGATGATCATAGATTCACTTCCATTGGTAAGTACATAATCATTAGAAGGAATAGAGATAGCATAAGTTAAACCAGATTGTCCCGTTATTTGGAAAGCTGCGGCAGAAACTTTTCCACCTTCAGCAAGATCTACATTGCCTTCACTTATTCTAAAATTATCTGGAGTAAGTGTAACTGCTCCTCCATTTTTTGCGTCTAGATTAGCAAAACTAAGATCTGATGTTGTTGTTATTCCTATCGGTTGAATAATTGTTGCGGAAGCATTAAAAGTTGCAGTGGCTTGAGCGAAAATTATACTTGTAAAGCATAAGGTTATTATAATTAGTAGAATATTAATATTTTTCATCGTTTAAGACAATTAGGAATTCGCCTACTCAAATATAGATAAACTTAATGTTATCATCGGTGAAATGTTATTATTAATCGATGAAATACATTAATATTTAACTTTTAAGCTTATTTTTTAACAAACAAGAAACTATAATCATCTTTAAAATCCTTGTAATTAGGAGAAAGAGCTTCTTTTTTCAATTTAGAAAGAGAAATTAACATGTAGGAATAATTCCTACATGTTATCGAAATATATAATATAGTAATATGCTGAAGTATTTATGATAAGGAATCTCTTATATTATAGAACCAATTATTTTGTAACTTTTCTGCATAAAAATGAAAACTATGAATAACACTTACATAACAAGTTTAAATCTTCAAGTAACAGATTATGGACTTCTATTTCTAAGAGTTTCTATTGCCGCATTAATGCTTGTTCATGGAATTCCGAAATTATTTATGCTTTTCGGGTCTCAAGAAATAGCTTTTGTAGATCCAATTGGAATTGGTCAAGCAGCTACGTTAACACTAGTGGTTTTTGCTGAAGTTATTTGCTCTTTGCTAATAGCTTTTGGTTTAGCTACCAGATTGGCTTCATTTATTCTTCTATTTACTATGGCATTTGCGTTTTTTGTAATCCATGCAGAAGATCCATTCCAAATGAAAGAACTGGCGTTATTTTTTTTAGTTATTTACACCTTTATAACAATAGTAGGAAGCGGAAAATATGCTTTAGATCATTATTTATTGAAGAGGTAGGCTTATAATTTTGTGTTAAGGAGCGGGTTATTTCCTTTAAAAAGAAATAGCTTTATTTAAAACTGATTAATATGAAAAATTTAGGATTATTAGCCACTTTAAAAGCAAAAAGTGGAAAAGAAATGGAAGTTGAAAATTTTATAAAGGAAGCAGTGAATCTTGCAAGGAAGGAAGAAAAGACCATCACTTGGTATTCCTTTAAGATAGATCAAAATACCTACGGAATTTTTGATACCTTCGAAAATGAATCAGGGAGAGAAGCTCATTTAAATGGAGACATAGCTTCGGCACTTATGGAAAAAGCTTCAGAACTATTAAGAGAACCGCCAAAAATTGAAAAGATAGAAATTCTGTCTGCGGTATAATATAAATCGACTATAAAATATAAAAAGGCCTAACATAAATTTATGTTAGGCATTTTTAGTGAATGGAATTTAAATTATTTAGATTCCATCAAAGCAAAGAATTTATCTAGATTTGGAATAATCACAATTCTAGTTCTTCTGTTCTTAGCCATGTTGTCTTTATTAGTATTTTCTACCAAAGGCACATAACTGCTTCTTCCTGCTGCGATCAATTTTCCCGGCTCAACATTGTATTTATCCTGCAAAGCTCTCACAATAGAAGTTGCTCTTCTAACACTAAGATCCCAATTATCTTGAATGTAAGAACCTGGAACTAAAGTTTGAGAATCGGTATGACCTTCTACCATAACTTCCATACTAGGTTCAGAATTTATAACTTCAGCTAATTTCTTCATCAATCCATCAGCTTTATTACTCATTCTATAGCTTCCGCTTTTAAAAAGTAATTTATCTGAAACGTTTATCATTACCACTGTTTTATCTACAGTGATCTGTACATCGTCACTTTCAGAATCGTCAGTAATAGATTGCTTAAGGTTATAAGATACCGCAAGATTTATAGAGTCTTCTAAGGTTTTTGCTTTGCTTAACTCACTTTGATCTACTTTTGCTAAAGTAGCTCGCATTTGTTTTTTTGTATTATTGGACATCACGCTAAGATCGTTCATCTCCATTTTTTCATCATTGGATTCTTTTAAAGAATTGATTTTTGCATTATAATCTGCAACTCGAGCTTCAATTGCATCTAATTTGGCCTGAGCTTCTTCCTTTTCCATTGTAGTACGCTGTAAATTGCTTTGAGTATTAGACAATTCACTTTCTAATGCAACATACTTTTTTTTGGAAACACATGAGGTCAATGTAGCTGCAGATAATACTGTTACTAATAGGATTTTTTTCATATTATAGTTTTAATTTGAAGGTCCTTATTTATTGGATGATAATTTATATTCATATTTTCAATAAGACCCTGTTGCTTCTCTTTGCGATAACAGTGCCAGTACTTTTGCCTAAAATCATTAATTAAAAATGAGAGATCTACTAAAACGATGTCGATATGAAATTAATTCGTTAATATTCAGTGTTCTAATTGATATTCTAGACCCTAGTCGAGTCCGTCAAAAACCTTTTTTTAGACAATCTATAAACATTTTAAAGCTGTTATTACTGTGGAAATTATACATTGAGTGGGAACAATTACCACAGGTTTATAAGGAAATTAGTCTTAAAGGTTAATAAGGAGCTGTGCCAAATTCTGGCATACGTTAATTTATACTTCAATTTTTCATCCGTTTATTACTGAAGAATTCTTCATTAAAAAATTTTGGTTTTATAAATAAAATTTCCTAATATCAAACCTATAACTTAATAGAATAAACTGCTTAACAAAAATTTATACTTGATTATTTTAAATTAAATTGTCCTATTCTATATTATACTCTCTTTATAAATTAAATTTGATGCTCAAGCTCAAAAAGAATTGGAAAAGGAAAAAAAGAAAAAGAGAAACAAAAATAAATTTTTAAGGGTAGTTGGCTGGATATTTTTAAGCCTCCTTATCTTAGTAATTGCCATTTTACTTTTTATCCGAAGTCCTTGGGGACAAGGGATAATTGTTAATAAGATTGTTTCCTATATTTCAGATAAAACAAATACTACAGTAAGTCTAGATAAAGCTTTCATCACTTTTTCAGGAGATATTCAAATAGAGGGTCTTTATCTTGAAGATAGGAATGGCGATACCTTAATATATTCTAAATCCCTGGATGCCGATATTCCTTTAATACCTTTGATTAAAGGAAGTGGTATTACCATTAATTCATTGGACTGGGAAGGACTTAAAGCTAATATTTATCGAAGAGATTCTATAGAAGGTTTCAATTACCAATTTTTAGTTGATGCCTTTGCAGCTGACGATAGTACCGCTGTGGATTCTTCCGCCGCTTCTACACCTATGAATTTAAAACTAGGAGACTTTAATTTTAGAGATTTCAAGATTTCATTTCAAGATCAAGTCGGTGGGATTAATGCCGATCTACAATTAGAAGAATTTCTATTGGAGATGGAAGAGATCAATATGGAGAATATGAAGTTTAATATCTCCAAAGCACGATTAAAAAATTCTTCTATTGTTTATATACAAACAAAACCTTTTCCAGAACCCGATGAGGAGCCTTCCTCTCCTTTGCCATTTATTATTTTGGAGGATGTAGAAATAGAAAATGTAATTGCTTATTATAGTTCTACTCCAGATGGTTTGGCTACAAAATTAGATATAGGTCAATTAAAAACTACTATTCCAAAAATGCATCTTCAAGATAATTTGATCTTAATTGAAGATCTTCTCTTAAGGAAATCAGATATTGTTTTGGAAGTCACCACAATTTTAGATCAGAAAGTAGACGAAGTTCCTAAAGATATAGAAAAGTCTTTAGAAGAGTTTGTCTGGCCAAATTGGGATATTCAGATTAATAAGATCTCATTTATAGATGATGAATTTAAATACTTGGTTAACGGAGCCACTGTTCAACCTGATACGTACAATCCAAATGCACTAGCGGTTTCTGATTTTAATTTTGAGGCAAATAATATTTATTTGAAGAATAAATCTGCGGGAGCTACAATTAATAAGTTAAGCCTTAAAGAAAGTTCAGGACTAGATCTAAAGAAATTAGTAGGTAAACTAAAGGTTTCTGATAGTAAATTATCTGTGGATGGCCTTCAGCTAAAATTAAATGATAACGTAATAGATGGGAATGCTGCTATCACCTTTAATAGTATCACCCAACTTATTAATTCTCCCGAAGAAATTGATCTAAATGCAGAGATATCCAATTTCGCAGCAGATTTAAAGGATCTGTTTGTGTATATGCCCGAATTGAAAAAAAATGAATATATAAAGGCATTAAGTGAAAAGAATTTATCTGGAAAATTTAATTTGGATGGCTCTGGAAGTTCCTTAAATGTATCTAATGCTTCAGTTAATTGGGGAAATAATACCGCACTATTTGCAAATGGGACTATTTCTAACCCGTTGGATGTAGACAACCTAAGCTATAACTTCAGTAATGTAAATTTTAGATCTACACGAAATGATCTAAAACGATTTGTAAAGGAGGAGGATCTAGGAATTAAAATACCAAATGCAGTATCCTTAAAAGGAAGTTTTTCTGGAGATCTAACTTCGTTGAAAACCAATTCCTATTTAACCACTTCTAATGGGAATATGAAGATGATTGGCGATTTTAATTTTGATGATGAAATCGCTTTTAATGCTCAATTTGAAACTGTAAAGCTAGATCTCGGGAAATTGCTTGATATGGAAAACCTAGGCACTCTAGATCTTAAAATTACAACTAGCGGAAAGGGAAAAGATCTTAATCATTTAAATGCGAATGTGGATGCAACTATTACAGATCTTTCCCTAAAGAATTACAACATTAAAGACCTTAAGATAAATGGGGAGTTTTTGGATGGGGAAGGACCCCTTACTGCCAATTATAAAGATGAAAATTTAAATATTGCTTTAAATGCGTATGTAAATTTAGATACTATTGCAAGCCAAATAGATCTGGACCTTAATGTTAAGGGAGCAGATCTTCATGCTCTTGGCTTGACAGAAAAACAGATCACTAGTGCTCTAAAAATAAACGCTTCATTTAAAGGTAATTTGGAGAGTTATAGAGTGAATGCTTCAGTTGAAGACGGCTTAGCTATTTACGATAATGAATC
>JBBSVD010000085.1:0-6766 GCA_038233835.1 Flavobacteriales bacterium
AAACGCTCAGTAGAAAAATTCCGAATTTGTTAAAATTATATTTTTTCATTTTAAGTGTTTAAAAATTTATATTAAGATTCATACCAAAACTTCTGGTTGAAGGCACACCCCCTCTTTCAATCCCTTGTAAGTTGCTAGAAGCACCTCCTAAAGAAGATTCCGGATCTACATGTGGAACGTCTGAATTGAAGATTGCTAGATTTCTACCTTGAACTCCAATACGGGCACCTTTAATAAAGGTATTCTCAATTACTTCATTAGGGAAAGTATAAGTTAAACTTAGCTCTCTCCATTTAATAAAAGTAGCATCAAAAACATTTCCTTCAACAATACTTGCATTAGCAAAGGATTGCCAATAACTTTGAGGAGTAACTGCAACTGTATTAGGAACTGCTTCTCCAGCTTCATTTAAGATAAATGCTTCGCTATCCACAATATCTGCTCTGCCATTAACAGCAGTTTCTTCAGCAAGACCATCTCTTCTTAACTGTCCAACAGTATTAGAAAACATTTTACCACCTTCTCTATAATCAAAAGTAGTAGAAAGTGCGAATGCCTTATATTTAAATGTAGAAGTAAGACCCATTATAAAATCTGGAAAAATATCCCCTAAGTTATCAGATTGTCCCACTTGTCTCAATCCATTAGCTCCTACAAGAATTTGATCTTCAATTGGCTCTCCATCTTCACCAATAACTCTCGCAAATCTAGGTCCAAATAATTGTAAGCTCTCACCTTCTACTGCTCGCACAGCAATACCATTAAAACCAGTTGCTAAATTCAATGCAGGCAAATCTCCTAGATCATCTACCCTAAAGTCGTTAGCTGTAAAATTAGCATTTAAATCCCAAGAAAAATCTTCGGATCTTATAACTTTTGCACCTAATTCAACTTCAAAACCTTTATTGCTTACTTGACCAATGTTTGTAAGGAAACCACTAAAACCTGAGGATTGAGGCGTTGGTAATTGCAAAATTTGATCATCTGTAAAGTTTTCATAATAAGTAGCATCTATAGTCAATCTATTTTTAAAGAATCCAAATTCTATCCCGAATTCATAATTTTCTTGATTTTCAGGTTTAAGATCTTGATTTGCAAGAACTGCATCTGAACCAAAAGCTAGATTGCCATTGAAAGGAAAAGTACCTCCTAAACCATACTGTCCAAAAAATCCAGTTAAAGGGGTAAATGTAAAGTCTAATCGATAAGGATCTGTATCTCCCCCAACATTAGCCCAACTTCCTCTAACTTTTAAATAACTTAAAAGGTCACTTTGAATATTAAAGGCATCAGATAAAATTAAACTTGCAGAAACTGAAGGGTAAAAGAAACTTCTGTTACTTACAGGAAGTGTTGAAGACCAGTCATTTCTTCCTGTAGCGTTAAGAAAAGCCCACCCTTTATAATCTAAAGTGATATCCCCAAAAACACCATGAATTCTTCTATCGCTAAAAGCTTTAACAGGCGAATTGTTTTCTGCATTACCCGGATCATACAATTCTGGTACTACCAGATTAGTTGCATTATTTTGAAGTCTATCAATAACCCTTTGGTTCCATTGAGTTCCTCCAATTATAGTTATGTTAAAATCTTCATTTAGCAACCAATCATAAGTGGCTATTAAATCTAAAGTTAACTGTCTACTTTGAATAAAATCATCGGTAAATCTTCCTTCTAATCTTCCTAAAGTACCAATCCTGTTTTTTGTAAATCGACGATCGAGATAAGAATCATAACCAGCTCTACCAACAATACTTAAATTATTTACAGGTAAAAATTCCAATTGTGCGTTCCCAAAGAAACGTTCTACAGATGTTTCAGCAGCATTTTGACGAGCTACGAAAAGTGGGTTGTTAACCTGTAATCCTGCTACGTTTAGTTGATTTCCAAATTCATCTATTTCTGGTTCAAATAACCTAAAATCTGTTGTTCTTGGCAATCCATTAATGATGTTTGTTAAAACGTTCGGATCATTTGCACCAGCCGCTGCAGTACCCACAGTGTTTGTTCTAATATAATTTACGTTTACTCTAGACTTTAATTTATCAGTTAAAGTTGAACCTGCATTTATACCAAGATTGGTTCTGTTTAAGCTAGAGTTGGGAATAATACCTTCCTGATCTGTGTAGGAAAGACTCAATCTATAATCATCTGTTCCATCCTCTGAAGCTCCAGAAGCATTAAAGGAATTAATACTGGTTGCTCCAGTTCCATAAAAATTTCTCACATTACCTGGGAAGATCTCAAAAGGAACTACTTCACCAGCTAAGTTTGTATAAGTTTGCCCTGCTAATGTAGTAATACTTGGTCCCCAACCTGGAAAGCCAGGATTTCCTGCTGCAATTGGAGTATCGGTATCCACTTCTCCTTGATTTCCAAATACATATTCATTCTGAAAATCTGGCAATATTAAAGGTTCATCGAACCTAAATGAAGTACTTGCCTGGAAAGCTGCTCTCCCTGCTTTTCCTCTTTTTGTAGTGATAATGATTACCCCACCTGCTGCTCTTGAACCATATAATGCAGCTGCAGAAGCACCTTTTAATATAGTTACACTAGCAATATCATCTGGATTAATATCCTGAGCCCTGTTTCCAAAGTCAAATCCCCCTGTAATCCTAGAACCAGTTGAGATGTTAGCATTAGAAATTGGCACTCCATCTACAACAAATAAAGGTTGAACATCTCCATCTAAAGAGGAGATACCTCTAATTGTTATCCTGGTAGAACCACCTACGTTTCCACTCTGGTTTTGAATGTTAACCCCGGAAGTTTTTCCTTGAAGAGCATTTAATACGTTAGTTTCTCTAACCTCGTTCAACTCTTCAGATTTCACTGTAGAAACACCATAACCAAGTGATTTCTCAGACCTTTCAATACCTAAAGCAGTTACAACAACTTCATCAAGTGATGCAGCATCTGTTTCTAAAGAAACATTTAAAGTTGTTTTTGTTCCCACAACCATTTCTTGTGTTGTAAAACCAATAAAACTGAAAACCAATGTGTTTTGAGGTTGTGCGGAAATACTAAAATTTCCATCAAAATCGGTTTGAGTTCCAGTATTGCTTCCTTTTACAATAATGTTCACCCCTGGTAGAGGCAAACCTGTGTCGTCGGTAACAGTACCAGTAACGGTCTTTCCTTGTGCAAAGGTTAATTGCACCACGAACACTAATAATAGTGTTAGAATTCCTTTTAATCTTTTTTCCATTATTTTGTTAATTTGAATTAGCCTGCGCCAAAAATCTAAATAAATATTGGATAAAACAATATTATTTAAACTTTTGATGTGTTAATATCTTAACACTACGCTATTTGATAGATACATATATTTACAAAAGGTTGCGTGGAATATTAAATAAATATTAAGTTTTAGGAATGCTTTTAAATTCTTTTATAAAAAACGGGAAGGAATGCGGGACAGATGAAGCCGGGAGGGGATGTCTTGCAGGCCCAGTGACTGCAGCAAGTGTTATACTTCCCAACAAGTTTAAAAACACCCTATTAAACGATTCAAAAATAGTTAAATCAAGCAATAGAAATATTTTAAAAAAAATTATCGAAGAAGAAGCTATTTCTTTCGGAATTTCACATGTCTTTAATAAAGAGATCGATAAAATCAATATTTTAAACGCCTCTATCCTAGGAATGCATAAAGCGATCTTCAACATGCATCTTGTCCCAGATCATATACTGGTGGATGGAAATAGATTTAAAGTTTACAATAACATTCCTCATCTATGCGTAATAAAAGGGGATGGGAAATATTTGAATATTGCTGCTGCCTCCATTTTGGCTAAGACCTATAGAGATGAATTCATGAATTTAATTCACGAAGAGTTCCCAATGTATAACTGGAAACAGAATAAAGGCTATCCAACAAAGGAGCATAGAGCTGCCATTAAGAAATACGGAGTAACAAAATATCATAGACTAAGTTTTAATTTGCTGCCCGATCAGTTAAAATTAGACTTATAACTTAGTACTTTTGTGTAAATCACTTTTATATGACCAGATTATTGACAGCCTTATTGGTTGTTTTCACTTTAATCTCCTGTGAGAAAGCAGAAAATTATTCTTCTGACCTGTCTAACTTTGTCCCGGAGAATTCCTCCTATATTATTTCTTCAAATAATATTCCTGATTTTATAGCGCAAATAGATAGCTCTACTTTTTTTGATAAGGATAAATTACAATCTGAGTTTAATGTTTTAGCCCTTAAAGAATACACTAATCTTCTTGTACCCTCTAAATCATTAATTGCTTTTTCAAGAAAAGATTCTGTCACCTATAATTATCTTATAATTGCTGAAGCTAAAAAAGACACTTTGGTTCTTAAGAAGCATCCTAATTTCTCTATTGAAAGCATTTCTACAGAGGAACTGGATTACAAGAAGATCACAATAGATAATAATATAACTTATTCTGTATTTATAGATAATACGATATTAGCTAGCTCTTCTAAAACTTTGCTAATTGATGCTATAAATCATTCACAATCCAACGATAACCGCACAGAATCTTTCCAAAAGGCAATTGCCGGAGCATCCTTAGATAAAACTTCGATTTTCATAAACCATTCCGCAGCTAAATTTAAAGCTCAGAAAAACAGTGTTCCTAATAAACTTTTGGGTACACCTATTTCAGACTGGAGTGTTGTAGACTTGGATCTTTCATCTAAAAAAATGAACTTCAACGGGATTGCTGTCTCTAATGAAGATTCTGAAAATATTCTGGAGATTTTTAAAAATGTCCAACATCAAAAAAATGAACTTCAGAATATCGTACCGATTTCTGCTAACGGCTTCTATTCATTCACTTATAACGATTTCAAAAATGTAGATGCAAATCTGAAGAAATTTAAAAAGGACAGTCTGATATTGAACAACAATAACCTTTTGAATTTTACTAAGGAAGCTGGCCTAATTTATTTAAAAGAAGATATAGCTATAGCTTTAAATACTACCGATGCGCAACTGGCAAAAGAAACCTTGCCAAGTTCTGATGCCATGGCAACTGATTATCGCGGAGTTTCGATTTATTCTATCACTGAAAACACGTATTTAAAATTCTTAGAGCCATTAATTCCTTCAGAAGGAGTTACCAAATATGCCTTTATTGAGAACTTCCTGGTGTATTCTAAAAATCAGGAAACCTTGGAATTGATAATTAGCAATTATCAAAATAACACTACTTATGCTAAACATGAATCTTTTCTTACTCTTCAAGCAGATCTGGCTGAATCTTCTTCTTTGTTAATTGTAAGCACACCTAACCTAACAAAGGATAAAAATTACAAGTCTCTTCCAATTCAAATCACAAATTCTTTATCCGAATATTTTGACAAGGACTATAACTTTTTAGCTATACAGTATGTAAAAAGTGATGGTTTTTCCCATATACATGGCTCGGTAACTAATGCTGGTTCAGAAAAAAGTGAGGATATTCAAGAGACAGTTACCATCTCTTTACCAGAATCTATCTCTGGCGAGCCGTTCTTGTTTTCCATTTCCAACAAAACAAATGCAATTGTATATCAAGACATAAATAATGTACTATATGCTGTCTCGAACCAAGGAACAACACTTTGGAAAAAACAATTAAAAAGCAAAATATTAGGAGAGCTACAGCAAATAGACATTAATAAGAATGGCAGTAAGCACTTAGCTTTTGCAACTTTAAATAATTTTTTCGTGATAGATGCTAAGGGAAAAGAAATCCGTGGATTCCCTTTAAAATTTAATGATCTCATTACACAACCACTTGCCATATTCGATTATGATAACAAAGGAAATTACCGATTTGTGATCACACAAAAGAACAAGCTGCTTATGTATGATGCAAAAGGGAATTCGGTGAACGGGTTCGATTTTAAAGGTGCTACTTCTGAAATAATTCAGCCACCAAAACATATCAGGATAAACAACAAGGATTATATCGTGGTTCCAGAAGAAAATGGAAAACTACATATATTAAGTAGACAAGGAAAAGAACGTATTACTGTAAAGGGAAAAATAGATTTTTCTGAAAGTGCTTGGTATGAGAACAGCAATAGTTTTGTATCCCTTGCCGAGGATGGCAAATTGCTGAAGATAGATTCCAATGGAAAAATAAGCAAAGTACAAGTTAAGGCTAGTAATGGCTTGAAAATTACAGCAAATGAAAATGTATTGGTGTTACTCTCTACTAATATATTAAAGATCAATAACAGAGAAATCCAGTTGGACTTTGGACTTTATACAGAGCCTTCTATATATAAGTTTGAAGGAAAAAGCTATATATCTATTGCAGATACCCAAGCTAAAAAAGTATATCTCTTTAATGAAAACGGAGAACTGCTGCCTAATTTCCCAACCTATGGTGTTGGTATTTCAGGTGTAACAAGCGCCAAGCAAGGAGTTTCCAGAACTGCCTTAATTTTGGGAGAAGGAAATGAAGTTATACTTTATAATTTTTAGTCTCAAATAATTACTGATTGTCCGCTTTTGTTTCAGTGAGTTGTTTTCAACTAATTCATACCAGATGTTACCGTCATGCTGAACATGTGATAAAAAATTATCTAGCGTAGGTTTTTGACGTATGATTGTTTCCAGCTGATTTATCTTATTAAGAACTTCTTTTTTGCAAGTGTAGTACTTCCAAGGCGTAAAATTTTCGAAGCCTTGGAGAAAATTTAGCCGTGGAAGTACGGTTCAAATTATGCGGTAGCATAATTGGAAACACCTACAAAAAAGTGTCCTTTTTTTGGTTCGTTTTTTTGGACACG
>JBBSVD010000086.1:0-6766 GCA_038233835.1 Flavobacteriales bacterium
CCTTGTTTATGCTTCCGTGGTGCATTGCCACGTCCCCGGCAAATTCTGGATATTTCTCCATTAATTTCTGAAACCAAAGCTCGCATTGAGATCGCGTATTGGTAAATATTAACGTCGTCTTTGAATTGTTGATAATTGGGACCACCTCAGCAATCAAGTGCAAGCCCAGATGCCCTCTCCACGGAAACTTTTCCATTTTCTTCGGAATAATAGAGCGAACATCAATTTTCTTCTTGAGGTCTGCTTTTATCATTACCGAGTTTTTATAAGCAACAGATTCTGGACCCAATAAGACCTCTCTTGCTTCCTGTAGATTTCCTATAGTTGCTGAAATCCCCCAGATCTTTAATTTTTTTGAGATCGTTTTAAGTCTGGAAAGTCCTAACTCTACTTGAACACCGCGTTTTGTTCCCAATACTTCGTGCCACTCATCTATAACAATGGCATTAAGGTTTTTAAAAGTTTTATCGTAGCCTTTGGAAGACAATAATAATTGAAGACTCTCCGGAGTAGTGATCAGTAGATCGGGCATCATTCGCTTTTGTGCCGCACGTTCTTTTTGCGAAGTATCTCCAGTTCTAATTCCAACAGTTAATTGAGTGCCCATTTCCTCTGCAAATCTCTTGGCAGATTGTTCTATTTCTACTGAAAGCGCTCGTAACGGGGTAATCCAGATTGCTTTAAGTCCTTTTTTATGTTTGGTTTTATAGTCTGGATTATTCTTGATGTATTCTAAAACAATAGGAACCCACAAAGCATAGGTCTTTCCGCTTCCTGTTGGAGCGTTTAAAAGTCCGTTTTTATTTTGCAAATAGGCCCTCCAGGTTTCTGTTTGAAAAGCAAAAGGTTTCCAACCTTGAGTTTTGAACCAATCTTTTCCAAGATCATAAAGTTCAGTTCTTTTCAATTTCACCTCCTTACTTTTCATGGGAATTGGTCGACTTGTTAAATAATTTATAGATTTTATTGTAATTAAGGAATAAGCGCCTTAAGATCTTCCAATGAGTTTGCATCTTCAATTTTCTTGTCTTGTCTCCATCTTAAAATTCGCGGAAATCTGGTAGCTACGCCACTTTTATGTCTTTTAGATTCTGCGATCCCTTCAAAAGCAATTTCAAATACCTGATACGGAGTTACACTTCTTACAGGTCCAAATCGTTCAAGCGTATTTTTCTTGATCCAGGCATCCACTTTTCTAAATTCGGCATCAGTAAGTCCAGAGTAAGCTTTTGCAAATGTTACCAATTCGTTTTTCTCTTGGTCCCAAAGTCCGAAAGTGTAATCTGTAAATAGATTCGACCGCCTACCGTGCCCGCGCATGGCATAAGTGAGAACCGCATCTATAGTTAAGGGAGCCACTTTCCATTTCCACCAATCTCCTTTTTTTCTTCCTACCAAATAGGGTGAATCCAATCTTTTCAGCATTAAGCCTTCAGATCGTTCTTCTCTTGCGCGTTGGCGTTCTTCTGCAACCTCTTCCCAATTATTAAAAGCTAAACTTTCTGACAGGTATAAAGGAGTTTCTGAAAGATCGATTTCTTGAACCAATTTTTTCAGCAACGCACGTCTTGCTTCATATGGTTTTTCACGAATATCTTTCCCATTCCATTCCAACAGATCATACACTTTTAAAATAACCGGGACTTTTTCCAGTAAGGCTTTAGAAACAGATTTTCTCCCAATTCTGGTTTGCAAGTCGTTAAAAGTTCCTATTTCACCTTTAGGAAAAGGCAAGATCTCTCCGTCCATAACCGTACCGTTAGGAACGGCATTTATAAAAGCCTGAAATTCCGGATATTTATCTGTTACCAATTCTTCTCCACGGCTCCATACAAAAAGCTCATTATTTCTGATGATCACCTGAGATCTAATTCCATCCCATTTATGCTCTGCGCTCCATTCACTAACATTTCCTAGCTCATTCACTTCATTTTCTAAGGCATAAGCAAGGTAGAATGGATATGGTTTAGAGAGATAATCTTCTTCATTCTCTTCTAAAATAAGCTGGGTATAAGAAATTTTATAAGGTTCCCAATTTCCCATTAATTTATAAGCGAGAATATCTTCGTCTATAGTGGTTGCTTTAGAAAGTGCGCGGGTCATTAATTTCTGACTTACACCAATTCTAAAACTCCCGGTAATTAATTTGCTGAAAACAAAGCGCTCATAATAATTGAGTTCCAACCAATTCTTATGTAAATATTCTTTCTTTTCTGTTTCAGTTAACTTCTTTAACTCGATGATCTCTTCAAGAAATTGACTTAGACTTTTATCTGAAGAGGTGTCTGATGTCGGTATAATTAAAGCAATAGTTTCCGCCAGATCCCCAACAATATGATAGGATTCTTCGAAAAGCCAAAGCGGAATATCAGCAAGTTCTGTAGCCCATTCTCTTAGTAATGTTGTGTTCACGGGCCGCGGTGGCCTTCTATGAGAAAGAATGGCAATTGCCCAGACCTTATCTTTATCTGGAGCAGCTTCAAAATATCGGGTTAGCGCTTCTACTTTTAATGTAGTTTTATTTGTGCTGTCAAGCGTTCGTATTAATTCGGCGAAAAGTTTCATAGGCTGGTAGGTGTTTTTTCTTCGGATTCCATATCCTTTTCTATTTCACTTTTAGCTTCGAATTCTCCTATTTCGCCTTCATATTGAGTTTCCTCTGTTCTGGCATCATAACCTTTTTCTCTTAGAAATCTTGAAAAAATTTCGGTGTAACCATGCGTACAAATCACTTTTTCACAACCTGTTCCTTCAATCGCTTGAAGCAAACCTTGCCAATCACAATGATCTGAAAGCACAAAACCTTTATCGATGGCTCTACGCCTTCTTGCTCCTCGAAAGGTCATCCAACCACTTGCAGATGCGGTTACAAAAGGAACCATTTTCCTGATCCATGGAGTTCCTTGTGCGCTTGGAGGTGCTAAAACTATACTTCCTTTTAATTCGTCTTTTTTAGTATCCCTGGTTATTCTGATTGTTTCAGGCATTTTTAACTGAGGTCTCAGCACTTCAGTCATATTTTCTATAGCTCCATGGGTATAAATTTTGCCAATACTCGGATCCAAATATTTCAACAAACGTTGTGCTTTTCCCAAGGAATATCCAAAGAGTACAGAAGTTCTTCCATCTTCTCTATTTTGTTGCCACCAATTATTAATGTCTGTCATAACTTGTTCCTGAGGAGTCCATTTAAAAGCGGGCAATCCGAAGGTACATTCAGTAATAAAAGAATGGCATTTCACAGACTCATAAGGAACTGCAACGCCATCATCCTCCATTTTATAATCGCCGGTAAAAACCCATATTTCGCCCTTATATTCTACCCGAATTTGAGACGAGCCTATAATATGTCCCGCTGGATGAAAGGAAAATTTAACGCCGTTAATGGTAAAAGTTTCATTCCACTCTTTTCCTGTAACCACAATATCACCCAATCGGTGTTTAATTATTGGCACATTAGAGCGATGCGTGATATACTTTTTATGTCCCCATCTCGAATGATCTGCATGCCCGTGTGAAATAATGGCATTATCAACTGGTTTCCAAGGATCCAAATAAACCTTGGCTTGTTCACAGTAAATGCCTTTATCGTTAAATACCAACAAGGGTGCACTCATAACAATTCTTTTATTTAGCTGAAGAAAGTTAAGCTTTTTGAATTTTTTTATAAAGCGATTAAGAAAAGATTAGCTAATGTATAGGCACGTGTTAATAATGCTCAAAATTAATTTCACAACCGCGAGGGTTTATTATATTTGTAGCAATAAATTATTTTAAATATGTCATTTGTAGATTTGTTTGGCTCAGGAGAGCATTTACGCAATTTAGGCCACTTTGCTGCTATAGTTAACTTAGCTGCGGTAGATGGTGAAATTAATGCGAAAGAAGAAATTCAACTTCAACGATTTGCCCGAAAACTGGATATCGATGAATCTGAATACAGTAAAGTCTTAAAAAATCCTTCTGCTTTTCCTATTTCACCACCAAATACAGTGGAGCGTAGATTAGAAAGACTACACGATCTTTTTACCATCATCTTTTCAGATCATGAAATAGATGCAGAGGAAGCAGATCTTATTAGAAAATATGCGATTGGTTTAGGTTTTTCTAATGCGTCTGCTGAAGCAATTATTAACCGTTCTGTAGATATTTTCAGTGGACATTTAAGCTTTGAAGATTACCGTTATCTTTTAAACAAGGATTAAGGTTAAAATAAAACTAGCCTTCGCAAGAAGCCATAAACTCCTCAGCTTTTTCTACCATTTTTGTGCTTCCGCAGAAAAAAGGAGCTCGTTCATGAAGTTCTGTAGGCTGTATATCCAGTATTCTATTAAAACCATCACTAGCTTTTCCACCGGCTTGTTCTGTAATAAAGGCCATTGGATTACATTCATACAACAATCTTAATTTCCCGGATGAATTCTGAGAACTTTTAGGATATATAAAAATTCCTCCTTTTATCATATTTCTATGAATATCACTCACCATAGATCCAATGTATCTTGAAGTATATGGGCCTTCGGGCTTTTCCTGCTGGCAATATTTTATATAGTCCTTTACTCCTTGAGGGAAGTGTATATAATTACCTTCATTTATAGAGTAAATGGTTCCCGTCTGAGGAAACATCATTTGAGGATGAGACAAATACCAAGATCCTAGAGCTGGATTTAAAGTGAATCCATTAACTCCGTTTCCTGTGGTATATACCAACATCGTAGACGTCCCATAAATTATATAACCGGCAGCTACTTGTTTATTCCCCGGTTGCAGGAAATCTTCTTTAGTAACAGGTGTTCCCACAGGCGTTACTCTTCTGTAAATAGAAAAGATGGTACCTACAGATACATTTACATCTATATTAGAACTACCATCTAATGGATCTATTAGTACCACATATTTATTTTTATGATCTTTATTATGACCTTCGATAGTTATAAAATCGTCATTTTCTTCTGAAGCAATGCCGCATACAATTTCCCTGTTGGTCAAGGTTTTTATAAAAGTATCATTTGCGTAAACATCTAACTTTTGCTGATCCTCTCCCTGAATATTGGTTTCCCCGTAGGCTCCAATTATATCAACCAATCCAGCTTTATTTACTTCATGATTTACCACCTTGGCAGCTAGTCTAATAGAATTTATCAATCTGGATAGCTCTCCCGAAGAGTAAGCGAAATCCGATTGATTTTCTATAATAAATTCACCTAAAGTTTGATTTTTCTTGAACATTTGTTTGGGATAATATTAAGTTGCGGTAAAAATATTCAAAATATATAAGTAACTACAACGTTTTCGCCTTTTTAATAAACCTAAGTTCCTTATTTTTGAAACAATTAACATCATTATGAAATTTACTATTCGCCAAGCTGAAAAAAAAGACCTGCCACAGGTTTTAGAATTAATCCAAGAATTAGCAACCTTTGAAAAGGAACCTGATGCAGTAGAAGTCAGTGTTGCAGATCTAGAAAAAGCCGGTTTTGGACCTGAGGCATTTTATACCTGTTTTGTTGCCGAAACAAATAACAAAATTGAAGGAATGGCTTTGGTATATTTTAGATTCTCCACCTGGAAAGGCAAAACTGTACATCTGGAAGATCTTGTGGTAAGCCAAGAAAAGCGTGGAACTGGATTGGGCAGTGCCTTATATAAAAAGGTGATTTCTTATTCTTTAGAGCAAGGAGTAAAACGCGCAGAATGGGTAGTTCTGGACTGGAATACACCAGCTGTAGAATTCTACGAACGCAGTGGCGCCAATGTTTTAAGAGATTGGAATACGGTACAAATGGATGAAACTGCTATGCGAAAATTCCTGAATTCCTAGTTTATAAAAATACATTCAATTTTAAGTTCTCCGCATTTTTAAAGAATGGTTTGCTAAATTTGTGAAAAAGCAGATTATTATGGATTATAAGATTAGAGAAGCAGTGAAAAAGGATATGCCTCAGGTTTTAGAACTTATCAGAGAACTTGCTGCGCATGAAAATGCATCAAATCAAGTTGAAATTGAACTAACAGATCTTGAGGAAGAAGGCTTTAAGAATGGAAATTTTAAATGCTTTGTGGCAGATGTAGATGGAACTCTTCAAGGGATGGCTTTGGTTTATTTTAGATTTTCCACTTGGAAAGGACGCACCGTGCATTTGGAAGATCTAATTGTAAGAAAAGCGATGCGAGGAACTGGGCTTGGAGGAGCTTTATATAAAAGAGTAGTTCAATATGGACATGATAATGGTGTGAAAAGAGTAGAATGGGTAGTTTCTGAAGGAAACAAAAATGCCATAGAATTCTATGAAAATTCTGGAGCCGACATTAAAAAGAACTGGTATACCGTGCATATGGATGAAACCGGGATCCAAAAAAATATCGGCAAAAAATAATGGAAATATTTAAGTTTGGTGGTGCTTCAGTTAAAGATGCTTCCTCGGTAAAAAACGTTCTCAGCGTTATACGGAAAACCGGGGAAACTGGAAAAGTGATCGTAATTTCGGCAATGGGTAAAATAACCAATGCTTTTGAAGTTGTGATCGCCGAATATTTAAAAGTTCCGAAGCAATTACCAGACAGTTTATCAGAAATAAGAACTTATCACCTAGAGATAGCCAATGAATTATTTCCATCGAAGCAAGCAATAGTTTATAGTAAAATTGAAGCTTATTTTAGTGAGATCAAGAATTTTATGGAGCATAACAAATCTACTAAATACGATTTTGTTTATGACCAGTTGGTTTGTTATGGAGAACTAATCTCCACCACCATTGTAAGTGAA
>JBBSVD010000087.1:0-6686 GCA_038233835.1 Flavobacteriales bacterium
ATGCAAGAGCAGCTGGTGAAACGGTAGGATCAGCCTATGCGATCACAGCTACTTTAGTACCAGAAGGTGTTTTATCAAACTATAACATCACCAACACGCCAGCAAACTTTTCGATCACCAAAAAACTATTAACCATCACCGCAAATAATGCATCCAAATTCTGCGGTCAGACCATTGTTTTCACTGGTCTAGAATTTACTCAGGTAGGTTTGGTACTTGGAGATGTTATAAGTTCGACAACTATAACATCTAATGGTGCTGTCGCAACAGCAAGCAATACAGGTTCGCCTTTTGTGATAAATATATCCGCAGCGGCTGGTACAGGTTTGAACAACTATAATATTATCTATGTCCCTGGAGCGTTAACGGTAAATCCTGTAACGTTAGATGTTACTAATGCTCAAATGCCACGAAGCATAAATGAAGATGTAATAATTACTATTGGAGTAAAAGATGGAACTACAAATGTTTCAGGAGTTCTAGTCACTCTAAACGTTGTAGGTTTTGGTTCACCTACAGCAACTTCTGTAAATGGTATTGCAACATTCAATCTTGGTAAATTAGCTGCAGATCTGTATGCTGTAACTGCACAGGCAGGTGGATGTTCTGCTTCTGAGGAGGTATTCCTTCCTATATACGACCCTGCCGGAGGATTTGTAACCGGTGGTGGCTGGATAGATTCCCCTGTAGGTGCAATGACTGGTGCAAAGGCAACTGTTGTTGGAAAAGCCAACTTTGGATTCAACGCTAAATACAAGACTGGTAAAAACAACACTACTGAAGTTGATGGAAATACAAACTTCCAGTTTAAAGCGGGAGACCTCCATTTCTCCAGCGCAGGACACGATAATATGTCCTTGGTAATTTCTGGAGCTAAAGCAACTTATACTGGTACAGGAACCGTAAATGGTGTTGGAACTCACAAATTCAGAGTTGTAGCAATTGATGGAGATGTATCTGGAGGTGGTGGAGCAGATAAGTTCAGGATTATGATATGGGAAAATAATTCCTCAAGTACGCTACTTTACGACAATAAACGTGGTACCTCAGAAAGTTCAGATGATGCTACAATTATAGGAGGTGGTTCTATCGTGATCCATAAACCTAAAGGAAAAGCTCAAGAAGTGGTGACCAAAGGCACTCCAATTATAATGCAAGATCTGCAACCTGAAATATTGGAAACCCTAGCTGTGTCTCCTAATCCAGTGGTTAGCGCGTCTACAATACGATTCAGTATAAAAGCAGATGCCATTGTAACTCTTAGACTGTACGACTATTCTGGAAGACTTTTAGATACTTTATTTTCCGGTACGGTTAAAGCTTTAGAGAATTACGATGTAGATTTCCAAAGAAGAAATTTAATGAGCGGAATCTATATTTTGAAACTTACAACAGCTACTGGACACTCTTATGACAAGCGAATATTAGTGGAATAATTAATCAATCAATTAATCATTTCCAAATGCTTCAGGTTAAAAACTGAAGCATTTGATTTTTTGATAATATTAGGAAGCTGCGTTAAACCTTCTATAAAATGATTTGAGGTTTAAGGGATTAAAGTAAATTTATCTTCCAAATCAAAATTTATAAACTATGACAACCTATTACAATAAGTTCGAAATTGAAACAGCTATGAAAGTTATAGTAGCCGATTATTTAAAAGAATGTATTGAATGTGAAGAATTGTCTGAAGATTTTGTAGATCTTATAAAATATAATTTTTTGGCTAAATATGTGTCATTAGATAAAACAAAACGAATAATTGAAATTGGAGTAGAAGATACTAAGGCACCTGCGTCTCATTACCCAGTGATCAAGATCTTTAGTTTTAAATTAGACGAATTTGAAAATAAATGGCTTGATAAATCATTTAAAAATGAGAGAGAAGATCTTACATTTTACGGAAAATTATTAAATAGAAAAAAATATAACCATAGAAATATGGAAGTGGTGGTATTATAATATTTCAATATAATTAAAAAAGGCTTCGATAAAATCGAAGCCTTTTTTGTTTTGTATATAACTAATTATTTACACTAATGTCGTCTAATATCAGTTTTGCATGAACTCTGGAATTTTCGACGAACCATTTATGAGTTTCCATTCCCCCACAAATTACCCCTGCTAAATAAATTCCAGAAACATTTGTTTCCATAGTTTCTTCATTATAATGCGGAATTTTTTTACCGTCATTAGAGAGATCTATTCCTATGTTTTTAAGAAATTCAAAATTAGGCCGATAGCCGGTTAATAAAAGAACAAAATCATTATCGATCTCCTCAATGCCTTGCTTTGTTTTAATTATCGCTGTGGTTTCTGTAATTTCAGTTAACTCAGAAGAAAAATAAGCTTTAATGCTACCTTCTTCTATTCGATTTATAATATCTGGTCTCACCCAGTATTTTACGCGCTCACCAATTTTTTCCTCTCGAACAACCATTGTTACCTTTCCACCTTTCCTATATATTTCTAATGCTGCATCTACCGCCGAATTACTTGCGCCTACTACAATGGTGTTTTGGGTAGCGTAATAATGAGGATCATTATAGTAATGAGCTACCTTAGGAAGGTCTTCTCCTGTAATATTTAAATAATTAGGAATGTCATAAAATCCAGTGGCTACAATTACATTGGAAGCTGTATAAGTCGTTTTTTCTGATTTAATTTGATGTGATCCATCGTCTAAAGTTTTTACAGATTCTACTTTTTCGAATAGATGAATGTTCAATTCTTTAGAAGTGACAATTCTCCTATAATACTCCAATGCTTCGGCTTTGTGTGGCTTAGGATTGGTGCTAATAAAAGGTATATTATCTAACTCCAATTTTTCTGAAGTTGAAAAAAATGACATATTGGTAGGGTAGTGATATAAGGAATTTACCAAGCAACCTTTCTCCAATATTAGATAGGAAAGTCCTTGCTTTTTTGCCTCTAAGGCACAAGCAATTCCAATAGGTCCTGCCCCAATGATTATAATTTCAAAATTAACTGTAGGAATTGGCAATTTTTTTTAGTCCTTTAATTGTTTCTATTTGATCTTGAGCTTTAAAAACATAGCTTCCGGCAACTAAAACATCTGCTCCAGCTTTGGTAAGTTGTGCTGCATTTTTATCAGTCACGCCACCATCAACTTCAATTAGTGTTTGCGCACCTGCATTTTCAATGGTCGTTTTTAATTGTTTTACCTTATTATAAGTATTCTCAATAAAACTCTGACCACCAAATCCCGGGTTAACGCTCATTATAAGAACTAAGTCGATATCTTTAATGATATCTTTCAATAAATCCACATTAGTATGAGGGTTTAGAGCAACTCCCGCTTTCATTCCTTCCGCTTTAATAGCTTGAATGGTTCTGTGGAGATGTGTGCAAGCTTCGTAATGTACCGTAAGAATATCCGATCCAAGCTCTGCGAATTCTTTGATGTATCTATCCGGATCTACGATCATCAAATGTACATCTATAGTTTTCTTTGCATGTTTTGAAATAGCCTTTAAAACCGGCATCCCGTAAGAAATGTTTGGCACAAAAACACCATCCATAATATCAATATGAAACCAGTCGGCTTCACTCTTATTAATCATTTCAAGGTCTCTTTGTAAATTTCCAAAGTCCGCGGCTAATACAGAAGGGGCAATTAATTTTGTGCTCATGTGTGTGTTGTGTCTTTATATTGCACACAAAAATAGCAAGAAAATAGGTTTTCCTCTTTCTAAATAGGTAAAAATGCCTTTAATATGTTTTCTACTGCTATTTGAGCACTCTTCTCTAAAACCTTTGTCTGATCTAAATAATGTTGAAATTTCTCTTTTATAATACTAGCCTCCTCTGAGACAAAATCTGAATCATATCCGTCATATGCAGGTTTATGTATTTCTTTGCCAAAAATTTGCATAATGTTATGATGTCTTTTATCTGAGAAAAGATTAGAAGGACTTGATGCCCTCAGCAAAATTATTTAAAATATATCGAACTGAATTTTGAATTTTGGGATTAAGTTTTTCAATTTGAGAGAAATATAGTTCAATATTTTTAGACTGAAACCGAGAATCCAGAGAAATAAAATCTGATTGATAATCGTCAAATTTAGTTTCGGATACTTCTTTTTCGAAAATCACCATAACATTAGTATGTCTTTCATCTTTAATGATCCGTGACAACAGAGATTTTAGAAGTTCTTTTTCACCTTCGAGTACTTGGAAAAAATTTCCATCAGAATATAGAAGTATTCCGGTGATACCATGCTCGTTGTTCCAGTTCTTCGTGTATTTCAGTACTTTCAGAATATCATCTTCAGTAAGATTGGAATTTACAGAACTTACATAGCTAATTGCATAACGCATGGAGATAAGATTATAGGTTACATTTTACTAAAATAACAATAATTATAAACTGTTTAATGGTATTTTCGATGTTATCCAATAAAATTTAGACATGAAAAAACCCCGGTCATCACTCCGAGGTTATTCATCAATCAAAAAACGAACAGTTATCCCAATAGATATCGGGAATAGACTGTTGTCATCTTTAATGGGAAAATTATCCCAAGTATGTTTTCAATATTTTACTTCTAGAAGTATGTTTTAATCTTCTAATAGCTTTCTCTTTAATTTGTCTTACACGCTCACGAGTAAGATCAAAAGTTTCACCTATTTCTTCCAAGGTCATTGGGTGTTGATCCCCAAGACCAAAGTACAATCTAATAACATCGGCCTCACGTGGAGTAAGCGTTTCTAAAGCGCGTTCTATTTCTGTTCTAAGAGATTCATGTAATAATTCTCTATCCGGATTAGGAGACTCTCCAGAACGTAAAACGTCATACAGGTTAGAGTCCTCACCTTCCACTAATGGAGCATCCATAGATACGTGACGTCCAGAATTCTTCATAGATTCCTTTACGTCATTAATTGTCATATCCAGTTCTTTTGCAATTTCTTCAGCACTCGGTGGGCGCTCATGAGATTGCTCTAGAAAAGCAAATGTTTTATTGATCTTGTTTATAGATCCAATCTTATTCAATGGCAAACGTACAATTCTAGATTGCTCTGCCAAAGCCTGTAAAATAGATTGTCTAATCCACCATACAGCATAGGAAATAAATTTAAATCCACGAGTTTCATCAAAACGTTTTGCCGCTTTAATTAATCCTAAGTTACCTTCATTTATAAGATCGGGAAGTGTTAATCCCTGATTTTGATATTGTTTTGCAACCGAAACAACAAAACGCAAGTTCGCTTTTGTTAATTTCTCTAATGCACGGTCATCACCCGCTTTAATTTTTTGTGCTAATTCTACCTCTTCTTCAGCGGTAATTAGGTCTACTTTACCAATTTCTTGCAAATACTTATCTAGCGAAGCGGTTTCTCTGTTAGTTACCTGCTTCGTAATTTTAAGTTGTCTCATCTATCGTCTCCTTGGATTTTTAATTGTGAATAGCTCTTGTGTTAAGTTATACGTACAAATACTTAAAAATGTTACAAAAGCTTAACTAATATTTTTATTGGCGTTCCCCCTCACTCCATAAAAATGGATTTAGCGGTCGGGCTTTTCGCTTCAAGTTCTCACTCCCTACCGTCGCTCCGGGCTTTTCGCTGCAATCCCTAACGCAAAAAAAATTATTCTAAGTTTAGAACAAAAAAAAGAGGCCGATTTTACAATCCGCCTCTTTTAATATAAATTTTAAGAGATTAGTCTCTATTTTCTCTAGGCTTGCGATCTCTATCATCACGTCCTCTAGAATCTCTAGAACCTCTGTTATCACGACCTCTGTCGTTTCTATCATTTTCTCTTGGTGGTCTTGCAACATAGCCTTCCGGCTTGTCCATAAGAGCCTTACGAGAAACTTTATCTTTGCGTGTCTTAGGATCTAATCCAAAGTATTTCACATCTAATTTATCACCAATATTTACAATATCGGTAACATTATCTGTACGTTCCCATGCTAATTCAGAAATATGTAAAAGCACTTCGTTTCCTGGGGCATCTAAATATTCTACTACAGCTCCAAAATCAAGTACTTTTATAACTTTAACTTCGTAAACACTTCCTTTTTCTGGCTTAAAAGTAATAGAGTCAATTTTGCGTAAAACTGCATCTATTCCTTCTTTTCCAGTTCCTAAGATTTCCACAATACCTTCTTCGGTTACTGGATCTTCGTTAATAACGATAGTAGTTCCAGTTACTTTTTGAAGTTCTTGAATCACTTTTCCTCCTGGTCCAATCAACGCACCAATAAATTCATTCTTAATACGAACAGTAACCATTTTTGGAGCATATTCTTTTACATCTGCTCTAGGTTTAGCGATAGTTTCAGTCAATTTCTCAAGGATGTGTAATCGGCCATCTCTTGCTTGCTTAAGTGCAGCAACAAGAATTTCGTAACGTAATCCTTTAACTTTAATATCCATCTGGCAAGCGGTAATTCCATCTGCCGTTCCAGTTACTTTGAAATCCATATCTCCCAAGTGATCTTCATCACCAAGAATATCAGATAATACTGCGTATTTTCCAGATTCAGCATCAGAAATTAATCCCATTGCAATACCAGAAACTGGTTTTTTCATTTGGATCCCTGCATCCATCATTGCCATTGTTCCAGCACAAACAGTTGCCATAGAAGAAGAACCGTTAGATTCTAAAACTTCAGAAACTACACGTACTGTGTAAGGACAATCATCTGGTACCAT
>JBBSVD010000088.1:0-6471 GCA_038233835.1 Flavobacteriales bacterium
CCTGAGCAGTTACTAATTCCGGAGAATAAACAGTGGCAAGGGTTTGTCCTCGCGACACCTTTTCTCCAGTGAAGTTGATGCTTAACTTCTCTATTCTTCCAGGAAGATGTGTAGATTGTGAATACGCATTACGCTCGTCTACTTGAACCTTTCCGTTCAACCTCAGCTCCTTGTTTGCATTTCCTTTTCCCACCGTAATCGTTGTAATATTTGCCAATTTTATGGCATCTTCACTCATAGTATAGCTTTCGGTATCCAAACTTCCATTCTTTAATGGAATAAGATCCATTCCGCAAATTGGACAATCTCCGGGTTCCGATTGGCGAATTTGAGGGTGCATCGAGCAAGTCCAAATTTCTTCGGCAGATTCTCCATCGTGATCATGCATTGCATTCTCTGCATCATTTTTATCTGAAGCCGATGGTTTTAAGATCCATCCCAGTCCTGCCCCAATAATTAAAGTGGCAACGACAATTATTATAATTTTCCTGTTTTCCATTTTTATTGATTTATGGAGTTTTATTAATTTCTGAAATTGAATTGTTTTCTGAAGCTAATAAATACTCCAATTTAGCATTGGCAGTATAAGCCTCTTTTATAGCTTCTATTTTTTGAGTTTTCAACAAAAGTATGTCCTGATTCATTCGTAATACTTCTTCAAAATCTCCTGTTGCATTGCTAAATGATGAGATATATAATTTGTTAGCCTGATTGGAACTCTCCACCTGTTTATTGTATAATGAAATCAATTTTTGAGATTTTTTATACTCATAGATCGTCATTTCCAACATGCTTCTCAAATCATTTTTAACAGCTTCTTTATCTGCAGCACTGCTTTCAGACATAAATTTGGCTTCTTCCCTTGCTGCTTTATACTTTTTTCTGAAAATTGGTAAACTCACAGAAACCATTGGCATAATAGCATCACGTCCATTCCCTTCAGGATTTGCATCGGTACGTTTAGCAATAATTGAATAATCTACTCCCAATCCTATATCAGGCATTCCATCTTTTTTGGCTAATTCCTCTTGAACCAAATAGAAAGCTTGCTCTTTTTCTATAGCTTTTAAAAGCGGATTATTTTCCAGTAAGTCTTCTGAAATATTATCTATTTGAAGCTCTGGCAATCTCAAAGTATCCAAGATAATCACATCTTCATATGGGTTTCTATTCAGCAATAAATTGAATTTGGTTTCTACAGGACGCTTCAAATCTTTAAGCAATTCTATTTCAGTTATTGCAGCATCTTTATCTATATCAACTTTTACCACATTTACCATAGCTCCACTACCGCTTTTAAATCTACTTAGTGCAAGCTCTCTATAAGACCCAAGAATATCTAGATTTTCTTCCTTGATTTTTATGGTTTCTGAAAGTGCAAACAATTCCGCATACACCGTTTTCACTTCATAGATCACCTGATTCTGGAGATCCAAGTATTTCTGAAATTTAGCTTCAGCCATTAAGTTAGCGGCATCTTCACGAGCTTCTAAGGTTCCAAACCAAGGAAACATTTGCATTAAATTGAATCTTGCTTCCTGAGTTCCAGCCCTTGTCTCAATCATTCTTCCCAATCCGCTCATCGTTAAAGTTGGGTCTGGTAAGCTTGCTACCTGAGGAGATTTTTGTAATGCCGCCTCAAATTGTGCATATTCCGATCTTAATTTGGGGTTATTTTTTACAGCAATATCTAAATAATCATTTAGTGTTTCCTGAGCATTCATTTTTTGAATCCCTAAAAACAAGAATATAGAAAGACAAATAGTATGCATTTTAATATTTTTCATGCTCTAAAATTCTTTAGACTCAATTAATGTTTCCTCTGGTGGATTTTTCTTTACCACTGTTTCTCTCCAATATGCCTGTAAAACAGGAACCACAAAAATGGTCATGATCTGGATGATCATCCCTCCCACAATCGGGATTGCCATTGGCACCATAATATCGGCTCCTTTTCCTGTGGAAGTAAGCACGGGGAAAAGCGCAATAATAGTTACCGCAGTTGTCATCATTGCAGGTCTCACTCTTTTAAGACCCGCTTCCATTACCGCTTCTCTAACCGCTGGGACTGTTTTAGGGTTCTTTCGCTCAAATACCTGGTGGATATAGGTTCCCATTAACACACCATCATCTGTAGCAATTCCAAAAAGGGCAATAAAACCTACCCATACCGCAACACTTAAATTAATGTTATGCATCTGGAACAGGTCTCGCATATTTGTTCCTGCAACAGAAAAATCCATAAACCAACCTTGGCCATAAAGCCAGATCATTATAAACCCACCAGCAAAAGCTACAAATACTCCCGAAAAGTGAATAGTGGAAGCGATGATGGTTTTAAACTGAAAATAAAGCAATAAGAAAATGATCACTAAACTGATTGGTATTACAATTGCCAGTCTTTTTACTGCTCTTACCTGATTCTCATAATTTCCTGAAAACTTAAAACTCACACCGGCAGGAACCTCTAAACTTCCATTTTCTATTTTTTCCTGAATAAATTTGTTGGCATCATCTACCACATTTACTTCAGCAAATCCTTCTCTTTTATCGAATAAAACATATCCCACTAAAAAAGTGTCTTCACTTTTAATCATTTGTGGACCACGAGTATATTTAAGTTCAGCTAACTCTCCAAGCGGGATTTGAGCTCCAGAATTTGTAGGCACTAAGATTTTCTTAATGCTTTCTGGATCGTCCCTCAACTCCCTTGGGTATCTAACTCTCACAGGATATCGTTCTCTGCCTTCAACTGTAGAAGTAATATCCATTCCGCCAATAGCTGTTTCTAAAGTTTGCTGTACATTTTCTATGGTTAATCCATACCTCGCAATCGCAATTCGATCTATATCTATTTCCAAATAAGGTTTTCCTACGGTTCTATCAGCAAAAACAGCCTCTGCTTTTACAGAGGGGACTTGTTTTAAAAGATCTTCTAACTTTATTCCAAATTCCTGAATGGTTTGAAGATCTGGTCCATAAACCTTAATTCCCATTGGCGCTCGCATTCCAGTTTGAAGCATAACCAAACGGGTTTCTATAGGTTGCAATTTTGGCGCAGAGGTAACTCCGGGTATATTTGTCCGTTTTACAATTTCGTCCCATATATCATTTGGACTCTTAATTTGTGAACGCCAGTTCCTGAAATAATCACCATCTTCATCTTCGATTAATTGATTTCTTTCTACACGCTGTTCCAATGCTTCAGCATTAGTTAAGCTGTCACCAGATCTTGTAATAAATCGATTCTCTTTATCTACCTTAAAAGTAACTGACTGTCCAGATTCATTTAAAATATATTCAGGTTTGTAATTGATGATATTCTCGTACATCGAGATTGGCGCAGGATCTAAAGCACTTTCTATTCTCCCTAGCTTTCCAACTGCAATATCCACTTCAGGAATATCTGTAATGGCAATATCCAATTGTTGTAAAGTTCTTTTTGAAGCTTCAATTCCAGCATGTGGCATAGAAGTAGGCATCAGCAAGAAGCTCCCTTCATTTAAAGAAGGCATAAATTCTTTTCCTACTCCAGGAAAGGTATGAGCCATTCCCGACCATCCACTGGTATTTCTAATATTCCATCCAATTTTATCAAATCCGTTAGCAACAGGTGAGAAAATTTTAGGGAAACCCAACCAGATCAAGATTCCGAAGAAAATAGTTATCAAGGGAATCAATAAGAATTTGCCTTTGTTCACTAAACACCAAGATAATAATGGCCTATAGAATTTTACAATACTCATTAATATGAGTAAAGTGAACGCCAATAGGACGATTACAAATAGATAATTGGAAAATAAGGAGGTTTGATGCCCTAGCGGCACCCATTCTTCGGTTAAGAAAAACACGGTAACACCTAAAATCACGATTATAGATATAAGATTAGAGTGCTTTCCTAAAAACTCTGGATTTTTATCTTCAAAAAATCTTAAAAGTCCAATTACAGTTAATGCTAAAGGCAACCAAAAACTAAAATAAATCGCCAAAACTAATCCCGAAACTATAAGTGCAATATTCCATACTTTAATTCTGCTCTTCTTCTGAATTTTAATATTGAAGAAAAAGTAAGAGAGCATTGGTAAGATGAAAATCCCGATAAAATAGGCAGCTCCTAATGCAAAAGTTTTAGTAAATGCTAAAGGTCTAAAAAGTTTTCCTTCTGCATGTTCCATAAAGAAAACCGGTAAGAAACTAACAATTGTAGTAGCAAGTGCAGTAGTCACGGCAGGACCAACTTCTAATGTAGATTTGTAAATAAGAGCCAACAGTTTGTCGTTTTGAACTCCGGCATTTTTCTTCATCTCCAAATGCCTAATAATGTTCTCTACAAATACTATCCCGACATCCACCATGACTCCAATAGCAATTGCAATTCCTGAGAGCGCAACAACATTGGCATCTACTCCAAAATAACGCATAGCTATAAAAGTTACTAAAACAGCTACAGGTAATAAACTGGAAATTAAAATGGACGCTCTAAGGTTTAACACAAGCACAATAATTACGATTATACTTATTAAGATCTCATGAGAAAGCGCACTTTCAAGAGTTCCAATAGTTTCTCCTATTAATTGTGTTCTATCGTAAAAGGGAACAATGGTCAGTTTGCTTATAGTTCCATCTGCCAAGGTTTTTTGAGGTAAGCCTGCTGATATTTCCTTTATCTTCTCCTTGGTATTTTTAATAACCTGCAGCGGATTAGAGCCATATCTTGCAACTACAACTCCTCCAACAACCTCGGCACCACCCTTGTCTAAAACACCACGCCTTTCTGCAGGCCCTAAAGAAACAACGCCAAGATCTTTTATAAGCACTGGTGTGTTATTATTAGCAAGTACAACAGAGTTCTCAATATCTTCAATAGATTTTATGTAACCCAATCCACGTACCAGATATTCAACTTTATTGATCTCCATAGTTTTGGCGCCGATATCCCGATTGGAATTTTTAACCGCCATCATCACCTGATCTATCCCAATATTGTATGCTTTTAAAGCATCTGGATTTACATCTATTTGATATTCCTGAACATATCCACCTACCGATGCTACTTCAGAAACTCCAGATGTCCCACTTAAACCAAGTTTTACATAATAATCCTGTATAGATCTTAATTCATTTAAATCCCAACCTCCGGTTACATTCCCTTTAGGATCTCGTCCCTCCAGTGTGTACCAATATACTTGGCCTAAACCCGTAGCATCTGGACCCAAACTGGGCTGAACTCCTTCCGGAAGCAATTCTGAAGGCAAAGAATTCAATTTTTCAAGAACCCTAGTTCTCGACCAGTAGAATTCTACATCTTCTTCAAAAATGATATAGATAATAGAAAAACCAAACATCGAAGTACTTCTTATGGATTTTACTCCAGAAATACCAAGCAATGTGGTAGTCATAGGGTACGTGATCTGATCTTCAATATCCTGAGGGGATCTACCTGCCCAGTTTGTGAATACAATTTGTTGGTTTTCCCCAATATCTGGAATGGCATCTACAGGAACAGAATCTTTGGGTAAGAATCCGGTATCCCAGTCGAATGGTGTTGTCACCAATCCCCAACCAATAAAGAATACCAACAACAAGATGGTCACCAAACGGTTGTATAGGAAATATTTTATAAGCTTATTAAACATGTGATTTCATTAAATAATTTTCAAAACACTAAGTTTTTGGTCGAAGAAGAATGATAGAAAATCAGACTACGACATAGCTCAAACCGACTGCTTTTTGCAGTTAATTTGATAAAAATTATTTAAATCAGATAAGAAATACCTGGTCCATCAAATGGATATCTGTGACCAGTATAGGTGGAGAATAATCTATAAAAGGAATTACCAGTTTTGGTGATCCTTCAAAAAGTTCAATAAACGAAATTGTGAAAGCAGCAACAAAAACTTGTTGATCCAAATTTAGATTATGAAAAGAAACCTTTAATTCGTCTTGACCATCTATTGCCAAATTAGTATTAGTGCAACAAGAATTTGTAAGCATTGCTGAAGACATCATAGTAGCCATATTATGGGAACTCATCCCGCAATCTTTTACTTTGGAAAATATAGCTTGATCCACCAATAGATCTCCACAGAAATGTTTTTCTATAGTAAAGGAAAAGGTGGAAACCAGCACTAATAGCGCCAAGATCAAAGAAGAAAATTTTTGAACACCCTTTTTCATCACAAGCAAATATAAACAATAATTGTTAAAATTGATATACTTAATTCTTTATCAGCATATTTAGAATAAAAATAGTATACAAAGGTATTTGAAAGTTTGCTATTCTTCTTTCAAATTTTCAGGATTAACTTTTAAGTTTATGGGCATTTTTACGTCTGTAATAGTAGAATGCAGGCATCAAAATAAGCACAAGGATTGGATGGATTAAAAACCTACGCAAATAGAAAAGTGCTAAAAAGTGTTGACTTTCAATTTCGAAAATTAGAAAGACAAATACCGTAAAACATATTACAA
>JBBSVD010000089.1:0-6331 GCA_038233835.1 Flavobacteriales bacterium
TAGGTAAGAACTGCCTTATTGGTGGTCAAGTTGGTTTTGCAGGTCATTTAACTATAGGTGATAGAGTTAAAATTCAGGCACAATCAGGAATTGGAAGAAATGTTGCAGATGATGAAGTTTTACAAGGATCTCCAGCATTTGGTTATGGTGATTACAACAAGTCCTATGTTCATTTTAAAAACCTTCCAAAAACAGTTGACAGATTGAACAATTTAGAAAAAAACATAAAAAAGAATGGCTGAAACTCTTTCAAAACAGCAAACAATTAAGAATGAAATTTCTTTAAAAGGTGTAGGACTTCATACGGGAAAAGAAGTAACCTTAACTTTTAAACCTGCACCAGAAAATACTGGTTATGTGTTTAAGAGAATGGACCTTGAAAATCAGCCGACTGTGGAGGCAGATGTAAATCATGTAGTAAATACTCAGCGAGGTACTAATCTTGAAAAAAATGGCGTAAGTATCCAAACTTCAGAACATGTTCTTGCTGCCTGTGTAGGTCTGGAAATAGATAATGTAATTATTGAATTGAATGCTTCTGAGCCACCAATCATGGATGGCTCTTCTAAGTTCTTTGTCGAAGCTTTAGAAAAAGCAGGAATAGTTGCTCAAGAAGAAGATAGAGATGAGTATATAGTAACTGAAGTTATTTGTTATAAAGACGAAAAGACAGGGAGTGAAATAATAGTGATGCCTTCAGACACCTATCAAGTTACCACAATGGTAGATTTTGGAACAAAGGTATTAGGCACCCAAAATGCATCTCTTCAAAAGTTATCAGATTTCAAAACGGAGATCGCAGATGCTAGAACCTTCAGTTTTTTACATGAAATAGAAACCTTATTAGAACATGGCCTTATAAAAGGCGGTGATCTAAATAATGCAATTGTATATGTAGATAAGGAATTGAGTCCGGAAACTATGGAAAAGTTGCGTGGAGCCTTTAAAAAAGATAATATTTCAGTAAAGCCAAATGGAATATTAGATAATTTAACCTTACATTATCCTAATGAAGCAGCCAGACACAAGCTTTTAGATGTAATTGGAGATCTTGCTTTGGTTGGAACCAGAATTAGAGGTAAAGTAATTGCAACAAAACCTGGACATGGAGTAAATACTGAATTTGCTAAGAAATTGTCTAAACTTATAAAAGCAGAAAGACGTAATAATGTTCCAAAGATAGATTTTGATAAGCCACCTTTGATGGACGTAAATGATATCATGGATATCTTGCCACATCGCCCTCCCTTTTTATTGGTAGACAAGATCTATTCTTTAACAGAAAATAGTGTTGTGGGAATGAAAAATGTCACTATGAATGAGCCTTTTTTTGTAGGTCATTTCCCCGGAAAACCAGTAATGCCTGGAGTTCTTCAGGTAGAAGCTATGGCGCAAACAGGAGGGATTCTAGCTCTAAAATCGGTGCCAGACCCGGAGAATTATCTTACCTATTTTATGAAAATAGATAATGTAAAATTCAAGCAACAAGTTGTTCCTGGAGATACATTGATTTTTAAATTAGAATTATTAGCACCAATACGCAGAGGAATTTGCCAGATGCAAGGTTATGCCTATGTAAATGGTAAATTAGTTACAGAAGCTATTTTAATGGCTCAAATTGTAAAAACTAAATAATACAACATGAACCAACCTTTAGCATATGTGCATCCTGGGGCAAAAATCGCCAAAAATGTTGTTATCGAGCCTTTTACAACAATTCATAATAATGTTGTGATTGGAGAAGGAACCTGGATAGGTTCTAATGTAACCATCATGGAAGGTGCTAGGATCGGGAAGAATTGTAGTATTTTTCCAGGTGCAGTAATTTCTGCAGTGCCGCAGGATAAAAAATTCAATGACGAGGAAACCACTACAGAAATTGGAGATAATACCACAATAAGAGAATGTGTCACCATCAATCGTGGTACTACTGATAGAATGAAGACCGTTGTTGGTAAGAATTGTTGGATCATGGCCTATTGTCATATTGCTCACGACTGTATTGTTGGAGATAACTGTATCTTTTCAAATAACAGTACATTGGCAGGGCATATAAATGTAGGTGATTATGTTATACTTGCAGGAATGGCCGCAATTCAACAATATTGCAGTATTGGGAATCACGCCTTTGTTACAGGTGGATCTATGGTTAGAAAAGATGTTCCTCCGTATGTAAAGGCTGGAAGAGAACCATTATCCTATGTTGGAATCAATTCAATCGGACTTAGAAGACGCGGATATAACGTTGAAAAAATTAGAGAGATACAAGATATCTATAGAATATTATACCAGAAAAATTACAATAATTCACAAGCGGTAGCAATAATTGAAGCTGAAATGCAGGCTACAGCAGAGCGAGATGAGATCTTAGAATTTATCAAGAACTCACAACGGGGAATTATGAAAGGATATTTTAGTTCAAATTAAATAAAAAGAGAATGGCAAGTACAAGTGATATTAGAAATGGATTATGTATCCGTTATAATCATGACATCTATAAAGTGATCGAGTTTTTACATGTAAAGCCAGGAAAAGGCCCTGCCTTTGTTAGAACTAAATTAAAAAGTGTGACCTCTGGAAAAGTATTAGATAATACCTTCTCTGCTGGACATAAAATTGAAGATGTAAGAGTAGAAACTCATAAATTTCAGTACTTATATAATGATGGGGAGTTTTACCATTTTATGAATGTGGAAGATTATACTCAGATCAGACTGCTAGAAACTGCTCTAGATATGCCAAAATTGCTTAAAGAAGGTGAAGTAGTAACAGTATTAATAAATACAGAAGACAATGTACCACTTACAGTAGATATGCCTGCAAGTGTTATTCTTGAAGTTACTCATACAGAACCAGGATTAAAAGGAAATACAGCCACAAATGCTACTAAGCCTGCAACTGTAGAAACAGGAGCAGAGGTTAATGTTCCACTTTTTATAAATGAAGGAGATAAAATAAAGATCGAAACAGAAAAGGGAACTTACAAGGAGCGTGTTAAAGAATAATTCCAGTTATAGTTCGTTATAATCTCAAAAGTTAGGAGCATTTATTTTAAAGTTCCTAACTTTTGTTTTTTAATAAATATCGCTTAAGTTTGGTCTAGATTTACAATCAATAACTGTATTTTTAATATGAAATTTCCTCAGAAGCATACCCTTCAGCAAATTGCAACCATCATTTCATCTGCTTATGTGGGAGAATCAGATTTTCCTGTATATGGAATGAATGAGATTCATGTGGTTACCGAAGGTGATATCGTTTTTGTAGATCATCCAAAATATTACGATAAAGCAATTCAATCTGCAGCCACAATTATCCTTATCAATAAAGAAGTGGAATGTCCAGTTGGAAAAGCTTTACTTATTTCGGATGATCCTTTCAGAGATTTTAATAAGCTAACCCAATATTTTAGACCTTTTGAAAAAGCAGATTCAGCTATTGCAGATTCAGCCTTAATAGGAAAAGACACTGTAATTCAGCCAAATGTATTTATTGGCAATAATGTAAAGATTGGAGATAACTGCAGGATTCATTCTAATGTTAGTATTTATGATAATGCTATAATTGGTAACAATGTTATTATTCACGCAGGAACAGTTTTGGGTGCCGATGCTTTTTATTTTAAAAATAGACCTATGGGATATGATAAATTAATTTCCGGAGGTAGAGTGGTTATAGATCACGACGTGGAAATTGGCGCATTATGTACGATAGATAAAGGTGTTTCTGGAGATACTTTTATAGGTGCCGGAACCAAAATCGATAATCAGGTGCAGATAGGTCATGATACCATTATTGGGAAAAAATGCTTAATTGCTTCACAAACTGGAATTGCCGGTTGTGTGATAATTGAAGATGAAGTTAACATTTGGGGACAAGTTGGAATTAGAAGTGATGTGCGTATCAAAAAAGGCACTGTATTAATGGCACAATGTGGAGTATCTAAAACAACAGAAGAAAATACTAGTTATTGGGGTTCGCCAGCTCAGGAATTCAGAACAAAGTTAAGACAGATGGCCGCAGTCAAGATGCTGCCGGGAATCATTGATAAATTAAATAAGGAATAATATGGCTTCAAGCGAAAAACAACTTGTAGAATCATTTTATACTTCAGAATTTTATAAAGATCCTTCACAGGTTTCTAAGCATTTTCATCCAGAGGCAGAACTTTACTGGAATAGTAGCGCAGGTTTCAATAAAATGAATGTAAAGGATCTGGAAGAAATTTGTACAGAAATGGCCAAATCTTTTGAATATATAAGGCCAGAAATAAGCCATTTATTACAAGACAATTCTACAGTTACTATAAGAATTACTTATTTTACACAAACCATAGAAAATCCGGAGGAAGAAATTCCAATGGCTCATATGGTAGCAATTTGGGAAATTAAGGATGGTAAAATGTACAAAGGTTATCAAATGAGTCAGCCTGCAGATGATTCTCCAGAGAACCTTTCCTCCTTCATAGCAACAAATTTATAAAAAGGTTTTAGGGTTTATATTTAAAAACATACTTTTGCAGAAGCAAAAATTATAACAATTATGAGCGTTTTAGTTAATAAAGATTCAAAGATAATAGTACAAGGTTTTACTGGGAGTGAAGGAACATTTCACGCCGAACAGATGATAGAATATGGAACCAATGTTGTTGGAGGGGTAACTCCTGGAAAAGGTGGACAGTCTCATTTGGATAGACCTGTTTTTAATACCGTTTCTCAAGCAGTTGAAGATACCGGAGCAAATGTTTCTATAATTTTTGTACCACCTGCTTTTGCAGCAGATGCAATTATGGAAGCAGCAGATGCTGGAATTGCGGTAATTATTACTATTACTGAAGGTATTCCCGTTGCAGATATGATTAAAGTAAATGAATATATTCAGCATAAATCTTGTCGTTTGGTTGGGCCAAACTGTCCCGGAGTAATTACTCCAGGTGAAGCTAAAGTTGGAATTATGCCAGGTTTTGTGTTCAAAAAAGGAAAAATAGGTATTGTTTCAAAATCTGGAACCCTTACTTATGAGGCAGCAGATCAAGTGGTGAAGCAAGGATTAGGTATTTCTACAGCTATTGGAATTGGTGGAGATCCAATTATAGGAACTACTACAAAAGAGGCAGTAGAATTGTTAATGAATGATGATGAAACAGAATGTATCGTGATGATTGGTGAAATTGGAGGACAACTGGAAGCAGATGCAGCACAATGGATCAAAGCTAACGGAAACAGAAAACCAGTTATAGGATTTATAGCAGGTGAAACTGCTCCAGCAGGTCGTACAATGGGACATGCAGGTGCAATTGTAGGTGGAAGTGAAGATACTGCACAAGCTAAAAAAGCAATTCTTAGAGAAAATGGAATTCATGTTGTAGATTCTCCTGCAGAAATCGGGAAAAAGGTTGCCGAAGTTTTGAAAAAAGTAAATGCTTAGATAATTAATCATAATTTATAAAAAAACCTCTTAATTCCTCATTAAATGAGTAATTTCAAGAGGTTTTTTTATTTTAATGCTTTTTGGTTTTATTATATTTGAGATGTTTAAAATGAAATGGACTTTTCTGTTTCTTCTTCAGAAAATAAATTTTTCAGCATAAAGATTTAACAGATTTAATTTAAGAATTACATATATGAAATTATTAGAAGGTAAAAATGCTATAATTACTGGTGGAAGCCGAGGAATTGGAAAAGGAATTGCAGAGGTATTTGCCAAACACGGTGCAAATATTGCTTTTACATACGCTTCATCTGTGGCAGCGGCTAATGAGTTAGAAAAGGAATTATCTAATTTGGGTGTTAAAGCGAAAGGATATCAATCTAATGCGGCTAATTTTGAAGAAGCTCAGGAACTTATAAAACAAGTTGCAGAAGATTTTGGAGCAATAGATATTGTTGTTAATAATGCCGGTATCACTAAGGATAATCTTTTAATGAGAATGACAGAAGAAGATTTTGATGCTGTTATAGATGTAAATCTTAAATCTGTTTTTAATATGACCAAAGCAGTTCAACGCACTATGTTGAAACAACGAAGTGGAAGTATTATTAATATGAGCTCTGTAGTTGGTGTGAAGGGTAATGCCGGACAATCTAACTACGCAGCATCTAAGGCTGGAATTATAGGTTTTTCTAAATCTATGGCATTAGAATTAGGTTCTAGAAATATTAGAACCAATGTTATTGCTCCAGGTTTTATTGAAACTGAGATGACTGAAAAATTGGATGAAAAAACAGTGGAAGGTTGGAGAGAATCTATTCCTTTAAAACGTGGTGGAACACCAGAAGATATTGCAAATGCATGTGTTTTCTTAGCGAGTGATCTTAGTAGTTATGTAACA
>JBBSVD010000090.1:0-5896 GCA_038233835.1 Flavobacteriales bacterium
TGTGCTCCTTATCTACCTTAGCATGCGCTATTGCGGGATTTCCACGAAACCCACCAGTATAAAAAAGGTTCGTTTCCCAAAAATCTGTAAGCCTTTCCATATGCTCATCCCAATTCTGAATGTTATTAAAAAAATAACCTATTTCTTCATTTTTCCGGACTTTACTGTAAAAGCTTAATACAAGTTTATTTATATCTGCTCGGTTCTTTAGATCCTCTTTCATGTATTATAATATATTCAGAAGTATAAATGAAGTACTAACCAAGATACTCGCAATTAAAGAATTAAAAACAAATTTGGCTTTTAATTGTGCAAGAACAGAGGCATTATACCACATACAAATAACTACAACAAGCCCTAGCTGGATCATATCTATTACAGTATGACCATTCATCAAGATAAGCATAGCTGCGATGGAACCCAAACAACTGGAAACAAGAATTCCCGTTGTTGCTCCTGCAAAATAATCCTGTTTAAATTCTGATAGTTGTTTTTGATAAATTGTCATGATTTTAGCATTTTAAATTATAGGTAAATTTAAGTTTTAGTTGGCTCAAGAAATATGACAGAGATCAGTTAGGGCTAAAAAAAAAGCTGACTCATTCCGGTTAAAGAAAGTTCAGCTTAGTAATAAAATAAAATTTTAGAGGTCAGTAGATAATTTTATATTCTAGTGTAAATAAGTTTGCATTTCCGCTTTTGTTCCTTTAAATAGTTTTCAACTAATTATTTACTGATTGTTTCGGTCATGCTGAACTTGTTTCAGCATCTCATTTATGTGGGTATGAGACCCTGAAACAAGTTCAGGGTGACGCAACCATTTCAAATATGATCATTGGTTATTAGACTCTAAACGGACATAGAAAAATAAGTCTTGTAAATGTCAGGTTGATTCCTTCGGCAAGCTCAGGATAAACCAAAGTCGAAACCTAATTTTTTATGTCAATAGTTCTCAACTTTAGCCTGTATTCAGCGAAGTCGAAATGCTCGAACTAACTAAATAATATTTTTACATTTAATAGATTGATTTGTATTTTAAAATTATTTGCATTTAACTACTGTCCTTTATAAAATTTTATTTAGCCTTACTATTTTATCAACTCAAAAGAGGTTTTTTCGAGTTCTTCTCTATAATTTGGATGGGCGATACTTATTAAAGCTTTGGCGCGTTGCTTTAAATTTTTTCCGAAGAGATCTACTACGCCGTATTCTGTTACGATATAATGCACGTGAGCCCTTGTAGTAGTAACACCTGCTCCTTCCTTGAGATAAGGTACAATTTTACTGAATCCTTTATTGGTAATAGATGGCAATGCGATAATCGCTTTTCCTCCATCAGATAAGGATGCTCCACGCATAAAATCCATTTGACCTCCAACACCTGAAAATTGATATTTACCAATGGTATCTGCACACACCTGGCCAGTAAGATCTATTTCTATCGCTGAATTAATTGCTGTTACTTTTGGATTTTTCCTTATAATAGCGGTATCATTAGTATAAGCAGCTTCCTTAAAATGGACAATAGGATTATCGTCTATAAAATCATAGAGTTTTTGAGATCCTATAGCAAAGCAAGTCACCAATTTACCTGTTTTTACAGTTTTTTCTTCTCCTGTTATCACTCCGTTTTCAATTAGAGGAAGTATCCCATCAGAAAACATTTCGGTATGAATTCCCAGCCTTTTGTGGTTGGTGAGGTTGTTTAAAACAACATTGGGTATTCCTCCAATTCCCATTTGTAAAGTAGAGCCATCCTCCACTAATTCCGCTACATACCTTCCAATTTTCAATTCGGTTTCAGAAGGAGCCAGAATATGGGAAGTATGAATCGGTTGATCAACCTCTACCGCAATATCTATCTGGCTTATATGTATTATACCATCCCCGTGAGTTCTTGGCACTTGTCGGTTTACCTGAGCAATAACTTTTTTAGCAGTTTGAATGGCAGCCAAGGTAATGTCTACTGAAACTCCTAACGAGCAGTATCCATGTGCATCTGGTGGGGAAACCTGAATAAATGCTACATCTAAGGCTAAGATATTTCTTTTGAAGAGTAAATGTATCTCGCTTAAAAAAATAGGAATATAAGATCCAGAATTTGAATTTACTGCTCCCCGTACATTGCTGCCAACAAAACAGGAGTTGGTTTTAAATGTTCTATTGTAAGGTTCTTTAGTATACCAGGCCTCCCCTTCCGTATGCATATGAAAGATCTCAATATCTTGTAAATCATTATATCTTTCACAAAGAGTATCTATCAATAAATTTGGCGTCATTGCAGCGCCCTGAACAAAAACTCTTTGCTTAGATTTCACTTCTTTAACAGCTTCTTGAGGAGAAACAATTTTTATATTTTTCATAAATACTTTTTATGTTTTTATAGTTTAATACGTATATCCATAAACAGTCCTAAAAGTTAATTTTAATATCTCAAAGCCGAATATGCCTTTGCCCTAGCCCTAAAGGGTGGTCATATTCTTAAATTCGGAATAAATCTAAAATTTTTGCTCTCTTTAGGATCGTTGAAACAAAAATTCAGCATTATTAAAGTTCAGAATATCCTTTAGGACGCACAGCGGATATACATTTAGCTTAAAGAAAACTAATGTGTCCTATTATATTTTTGTCAGCAAATCAAACTGTACCTCTATCATCTCATCCACTTCTATAAGTCCGAGAGCCTTTTTAGGTGGTTCCAGTTTAAAATCACGAATATTCATTTTGAACTTTCCTTTGAACCGACTGTTTCCGGTTTGAACCGGTAATTCGTAGTTGTTTTCTTTTCCGGCGATCTGAACTGTGATAAATGCTTTAAGATATTCTGCTGAAATAAACTCAACCTTATCTACCGAGATCATAATTTCAGGATAGTCTTCTGCTACCAACAAGTCCTGAAAATCTGAATTCATTCTTCTATTTCCGCAGTCGAAACCTTCGGTAAGGAATTGAAGCTTGAAATCATTGAAAATAAAACATTCTTCCTGCTGAGCAAATCTTACAATCATATATTTATTAATATGATCGATATTGAAACGGCAATCAAATTTATTCACATTTGTACTACCGCCTATAATTAATTCACTCTCTGGGAGTATTTCGATACTCACCTTTTCAAAATCATTCTGAGCATTTATCGTCATTACAGAAAGCAAAAAAACCATGTATAATAGTAATCGTTTCATGATTAATAGATTTGAAATTATCAGAAAAAATTTCGGGCAGAACTACTTAAAAACTATGTATTAAGTAACTCTACCCGAAAATTATCATGTAAATATTAGAAGCTAATTACAGCTTCAAAAACAATTCCGTTAAATTGTCCATTGCTATGAATATCTGCTACAGGATAGTCGTTATAATTTTGGTTAACGTACTCCAATTTAGTCAGGATATTCTTGGTCATAAACCAACCTGCTCCAAGATTAAAACGGTCTACGCTCACATCTTGTCCGCTAGCCAATTCTCCATCTACAACATTATAGCGACCTCCAACATATAATTGTTCTTTTGCACAAAATCTATAGATAAGTTCTCCTGCATATTGGTTCCAAACTCTTTCGTCGGTTTCGTTGACAGATTTCCCTGAGGCTCTTTCATAAATCCCGAAGAATTCAAGTCCACCATACTTCAAGAATGGATTAATCATAATAGAAGTCAGTTCGTTTCTTAGTCCTGGATTAACTCTTCCGGCTCTAAAGCCATCTCCACCACCATCTACATCTGTAAACACATTGTAGTAACGTGATCCGGCACGATCACCACTGTATAAGTAAGCGCTACCTGTTTGAGCAGTATGATAAACAGATCCTGTTAATCTAAATCTAAAATCCTCACTAATTAAATTATCATAACCAACTTTTGCAAGCAAAGATGGGCTGGTAGACTTTGGATTTGTAACAGATTGGTTTAATTTACCATTGGTAGCACCTACCATGGCTAAAAAACCATTATTGAAATAATAAACTTCTGCACCAACTTCAGTTGTAAAACTGTCCATTAGATAATTTCCAACAAACGGATTATATAAAGCCATGGCATTATCTGTTCTTCTAAAGTGAGCATCACCATAGTTACTTTCCATATGACCAATTTTGATTCTCATGTTTTTCATAAGACCTTCAGCAAAACCTTCACTTATAAAGTCCAGTTTATCTATTTGTAGATAACCACCCTTTACCCAGGTTTCTTCGTGGTGTTGAGAAGATAAGTAAGTTCTAAGATGAAGTTGCACTCCATCGTAAAGCATAACATCAAAATCTAAATTTGCAGTTGCCAGGTTAAAGTTTCCGCCTATTTCCTGTAGCACAGGAGTATCTAGATTCCCGGAATTTTCGTGATCTATATCTTGAAACTGAAGCGCAAATGCACCACCAACTCTCACATAAAGACCGTCAAAATTAGTTACACTGTCTTTTGGTGCTTCAAATTGGCTAATCCCTCTTTGATCTGGATTTCTGAAGTTATCAAAATCTCTCTGGCTCTGGGCCATTGTTGGCATAGCCAATAAGACCATAAGCGCTAAACTGAAGTATTGAATAATGTTTTTCATCTTTATTTAATTTTGAGGTTTGGTTTATTTATTAAAATGTGTTTCAAATTTTATTAGTACTTCTTCTCCGGTTTTAATGGTTCCGAACATAGCTGTTGGAGGATCGATTTTAAAATCGGTCATGTTGAGTTTATATTGACCTTTGAGAACAAGTTGATCCGAATCACAATTGAGATTAAAATTGAGGTTGATGTCTTTCTTCACCCCTGCTATCATAAGACTTCCCGTTGTTTTTACTTTATAATCGTTACCGGAAAGTTTTTCGATACCATTCACTTTATTTAAAGTGTAAGTGATATTCTTATATTTATCTGTATTTAGAGCTTTATAAGTGTTCTTATCCATTCCACTTTTCCCACTCACTAAACTTTCTGCTACCGCGGTAAATTCAAGTTTCTCGATCTCTTCAAGTTCTCCTTCATCAAAACCTACGGTAAGTACACCACCGGTGTTTTCCGCTTCAATTGTCCAGTCATGAATGTTGGAAGTACCATCTATCAAAAGACTAGAAGTTTTATTATTTAGATTATAAGATTGAGCATTTACTCCAAAGCTAAAAAGAAGTACTGCTGATAACATTATTAATGTGCTGTAAGCTTTCATATCGATTCTGTTTTTAAGTCTATACAAAGTTGGGGTAGTAGTAATTGCTAAATAATGATGAATGTCACATTACACGATATTTCACAAGATCTCCTTTACCAGCATTATTCAATATAATATGACAGCCGTCATTTTTTAAAGTCTGCAAATCCATAAAATTCGCATTTCTAACTTATAGAGAATATGGTGACTTGTTATCATTGTGGAGAAAACTGTATAGATGATATTATACATTATGATGAAAAGTCGTTTTGTTGTTCAGGCTGTAAAACTGTCTTTGATATTCTCAATTCAAATGATCTCAGTTATTATTACGACTTGGAGAGATCTCCTGGAACCAGTCCTAGAAATCAAGAAGGGAAATATGATTATCTGCACAACGCAGATATCGTAGAAAAATTATTAGAGTTTAACGATCTCGATACTCAGGTTATTTCCTTTGTGATTCCTAGCATTCATTGCAGTTCCTGTATTTGGATCTTGGAAAATCTGAATAAATTAAATAATGCCATCAAGAGCTCTCAGGTAGATTTCCCAAAAAGATCTATTCGGGTAAGTTATAATTCCGATAGTATTTCCTTAAAGGAATTGGTGATATTATTAAATAGAATTGGGTACGAACCTTCTTTTTCGCTGGAGAATTACAATAAAAAAGCTACTGTAATAGACCGAACACTTATATACAAACTAGGAGTTGCGGGTTTTGCCTTTGGCAATATTATGTTTCTATCTTTTCCTGAA
>JBBSVD010000091.1:0-5797 GCA_038233835.1 Flavobacteriales bacterium
CAGATTTTGACCTGTAGCAGTTAAAGTTAATGAAGTTTTTTCATTTAAAAACTCATTAAAAGTATATCCAATAGTTGCATTATCTAATTTTAAGAATGCAGCATCCTGAATGTAATAATCTGATAGATATTGAGCTTCTTGAAATCCAGTGTCTAGTAAATTAGGAACACCGTTATTAATAAAGGTATCAAATACAAGAATATTGTTTCCGAAACCAGCACCAGAATCTACGTTATTATAATTGTAATTACCCCAACTACCTCTCCAAGCCATGTTGAAGGAGAAGTTATTGTAATTAAAATCTGTATTGAAACCGTAATAAACGTCTGAAGCAGGTTTTCTGAATCTGTATTTATCTTTTGAATTTACAATTCCATCTTTATTTCTGTCTACATAAACACCATCTAAAGCGTTTCCTGTAGCATCATAGGCTTGTTCAAAAACAAAGAATGAACTTGGCGCAAATCCTACTTGATGATTTTGTACAGTATTACCAGTTCCTCCAGAAATTCCTCCAACATCTATACCAGTATAATTAGGATCTGTAACCAAAGTTAATTTTGTGATCTTAGATTCCTGGAAGGTGATGTTTCCACCAATTCTCCATTGCATATCCTGATTTCTAATTGGATATACATTAGTACCAATTTCTAAACCTTTATTCTCTAAAGATCCAATGTTATAATCGTCTGCATTAGAAAAACCTACACCTTGGGGGTTATTAGTAAATACAATAAGATCATCTGTATTTCTTTCATATACATCTATAGTTCCATCTATTCTTCCATTAAAAAAGCCAAAATCTAAACCTAAGTTTATTGTTTCAGTTTCTTCCCAAACTAGGTTAGGGTTGTATGGTTGAGGGCGAATTGTCTGAACAAAGCGATCTCCAAATTGGTAACTAGCAGTAGTTGTTCCTGTTTGATACAACGGAACCGAAGGGTAGATATCCCCTACCGCTTGTTGACCTGTTATACCCCAACTTGCTCTTAACTTAAATGCGCTAACGATTTCGCTATCCTTTAAGAAGTTCTCTTCATGAACTTTCCAACCTAAGGCTGCAGAAGGAAAATTACCCCATCTGTTTTCTTCCACAAATCTAGAGGTAGCATCTCTCCTTAAAGATGCAGTTAATAAATATTTATTATTATGAGTAAAATTAACACGTCCAAAGAATGATTGCAAATTCAATCTAGTTTCATTATTAATGGTAACCAAAACACCCGCACCATTGTCCCGTGTAAAACTTGAAGGGTAAGTAAAGTCTTGGTAGTTGTAACCACCAGTAAAATCTACTAAGGTGTTGATGCTTTCAAAATTTTTATTGTAATTAAGATATGCATCCATCAACTTATTTCTTTTCTCATCACGATCATTGTAGGAAGAACCTTCTTGGTCAGGATTAGTGAACTCTGGATCTTGGAAACCATAATTTCTACCAACTGAATTATCATATCCTAAGTTAAGAACAGCTTTTAATTCTGGTAAGAAATGCAATTTATAATCGAATTGGATATTTCCAATACTTCTAAAAGATCTCCCTAAATTCGTAGTTTGATAAAGAAGAGCTAACGGGTTAGCCGGTGCTAAAGGGTTTAAATTTCCATTTGCCTGTGTCCATCTAAAATATCCACCATAGGTTTGATCGTCTACAGTAGGAGATTGAGTGGGATCGAAAGAAACTGCGGCTCCAATTGCACCTCTGTTACTATAGTTGTTTTCTACTATTGAACTATTATTATTGATGTCTATCTTCAAATGATCTTCTAAAAATTTAAATGTTAATGCAGCAGAAAGTGTAGTTCTTTCGAATTGATCTCTCTTTAGAATTCCATTATAATTAGAATATCCAGCAGAAGCTCTGAAAGTGTAAAAATCTTGTCCACCAGAAACCGAGACGTTTTGATCTGTACCAAATGAATCTTGGTAGATCAAATCTTGCCAATTAGTATTAGCCTCTCCTAATAGACCAATTTGAGCATCATTTCCATTTTCAGTTACATAATCTCTAAATTGATCTGCTGAAAGTACATCTGCAGTTTCATCTATGGTAGAATAAGAATAGCTAGAATTATAATTAACTTTTAATTCGCCAGTGTTTCCTCTTTTAGTTGTGATTATAACCACCCCGTTAGAAGCTCTTACTCCGTAAATAGCTGTTGCAGATGCATCCTTAAGGATGTTGATAGATGCAATATCATTTTGGTTGATGTTAGCCAATGGGTTTCTTCCACCTCTAATACCACCGGTATCAGTCGGTACGCCATCGATCACATATAACGGATCGTTACTTGCATTAAGAGAAGATCCACTTCTAATTCTAATCTGCGCTCCTTCACCAGGAGAGCCCCCACCGTTAATAACCTGTATCCCGGCAACTTTTCCTTGGATAAGTTGATCGGCAGCTACTACAGCTCCTTTATTAAATTCCTTAGGAGTGATTGAGGTTACAGAACCGGTAGCGTCAGATTTCTTAACAGTACCATAACCTATAACTACAACTTCATCCAAAGCATTCTGGTTCTCTTCTAACTGAACGTTTACAGTTGCTTGTCCTGTATATGGGATTTCTTTGGTTGTAAAACCTAAAAAAGAATATACAAGTATATCAGATTGATTAACATTAGTAATAGTATAATTGCCGTCAAAATCGGTAGTAGTACCATTGCTAGTTCCTTTTACAATAATATTCGCCCCGGGCACCGGTAATCCGGTAGCACCTTCAGTGACAGAACCGCTTACACTTTGTTGGGCAAAAAAGCTCATTGGCAGCATAAAAAGCATGATCAACGAACTTTTAAAAAATTTTTCCATAAATGATTTTGATTAATTTTAAATAAAATTTAACTGTATATTTTCACTTCCTGAGGTTAAAAGTATGTAAACCAAATGTTAATTTTCCGAGCATTTGATTGATGATCACAGCGAAAACGTTTTCGTGTTGAAAACTTTTGTATTTTAATGGTTTAAGAGGTTTTTTGTAATTTTGTTGTAGATTACAAGAAACTACCAAGTCCCTACTATTAATATTGTATGAAGAAAAGATTAACCCTTAAATTAATTGCCAAAGAATTAGACGTTTCGGTATCTACCGTATCAAAAGCTTTGCGTGATAGTGCCGAAATTAGTGAGGATACTCGCCAAAAAATAAAGGCCTTTGCAAAGCTGTATAATTACAAGCCAAATAATATTGCTTTAAGCCTAAAGAACAGGAAAACAAAAACCATTGGTGTGATTATTCCTGAGATTGTACATCACTATTTTACAACTGTTATTAGCGGGATAGAGCAGGTAGCTAACGAAAAGGGATATCATGTAATTATCTGCACTTCTAACAACTCTTTCGATAAAGAGGTGATCAATTTGGAGATATTAGCAAATGGAAGTACAGATGGATTTATACTTTCTGTAGCCAAGGAAACTCAGCAAAAAGGAGATTATCATCATTTAACTGAAGTAATAGAACAGGGAATGCCTTTGGTGATGTTCGACAGAGTAATTGATGAGATCAATTGCGATAAGGTTATTATTGATGATATGTTGGGTGCCAAAAAAGCGGTACAACACCTGGTTGAGATCGGCTGTAAAAAAATTGGCCTTATTACCACAATAGATTATGTTAGTGTAGGAAAATTAAGGACTACAGGATACCGTGAAGCTCTTAAAGAAAGCAATATTCCAATAAATGAAAACTTAATATTAAAAGTGGAGGATTTTGATCAAAGTGAATCTGAAATTCAGGCATTTTTGAAAGATAAAAAGGTTGATGCAGTTTTCGCTGTGAACGAACATTTTGCCATTTATGCAATAAAAGCCTTAAAAGAACAAGGATTAGATGTTCCTGGAGATGTCTCTGTTATCGCCTTTACAGATGGAGAACTTTCTAAGCGATTTATGCCTAGTTTAACAACCATTAACCAACATGGAGAAGAAATGGGAGCCCAAGCAGCAAGATTGCTAATTAGGAAATTGGAAAATGATGAGGCTGAAGATGAACCTTTTGAAACAATTATCATTGAAACAAGTTTAGTGAAGCGAAATTCTACAAAACGCTAATTTCCCTTTGAACATTTAAAATTTTATATATCTTTACCACCTTATAATTTTAGTCAAAACTGATATTTTCACTTCCGTTAATACGTTTTGACGAGTCATAGCGCTTGTCGTAGTAGAAATTTAATCTTACGATATGCAAAAACGCAATCTTAGTTTCTGGGAGATCTGGAACATGAGTTTTGGATTCCTAGGGATTCAATTTGGATTTGCTTTACAAAATGCTAATACCTCGAGGATCTTTGAAACTCTTGGAGCACAAGTAGAGGATATTCCCATTCTATGGATAGCTGCCCCGGTAACCGGACTAATAGTACAACCAATAGTTGGATATTTTAGCGATAGGACCTGGACAAAACTAGGGAGGAGACGCCCATATTTTTTAGTTGGAGCAATTCTTTCTTCTTTAGCCTTATTTATAATGCCCAATTCCCCAACGCTTTGGGTTGCAGCAGGAACTTTATGGATCATGGATGCTTCCATAAATATTTCTATGGAACCTTTTAGGGCTTTTGTAGGTGATAATCTTCCTGAAAGGCAGCGCACCCTTGGTTTTTCCATGCAAAGTTTCTTTATTGGGATAGGTGCCGTAGTAGGTTCTTTATTACCCTATATGTTTACCAACTGGTTTGGTGTGAGCAATACTGCAGCAGAAGGAATTATTCCTGATTCGGTAAAATGGTCTTTCTATGTAGGTGGCGTTGTGTTTTTACTCGCAGTGCTTTGGACGGTATTTAAATCTAAGGAATACTCACCAGAGGAATTAGCTGCTTTCGATAAAGCCGATAAAGCAATTTCGACTATAAACGATGAGATTGTAGACAAGCAGAAAAATATTAAATCCCAATTTAAGATAGGATTTATTATGTCTTTAGTAGGAGCTTTATTCTCAGGCATTATTTATTTTGAAGATTTAACTAAAGAGCTATATATCCTTTTTATAGGGTTGTTAATAGCTGGAATTCTGTTTATGATAGCTTCTCAGCTTCGGAAAAAACAGGTGCGTAATGGGTTTACCATTATAATTACAGATATGCTTAACATGCCTAAAGCAATGAAGCAACTGGCATGGGTGCAATTTTTCTCATGGTTCGCGTTATTTTCTATGTGGATCTATACAACGCAGGCAGTTACTGGCCATGTATTTGGAACATCAGACACCACATCTGAACTGTATAACGATGCAGCAGACTGGGTAACGGTTATGTTTACAGTGTACAATGGAGTTGCAGCCGCCGTCGCATTTCTATTACCTGTACTAGCCAAAAGAACGAGCAACAAATTTACCCATTTATTAGCATTATGTGCTGGAGGCCTAGGGTTGATCTCCATTTATTTCCTTTCAGATAAAGTTGGATTATTACTGGCAATGATAGGAGTAGGGATCGCTTGGGCTAGTATTCTATCCATACCTTATGCAATGTTGTCTGGATCTTTACCATCTAATAAAATGGGATATTATATGGGAGTTTTCAACTTCTTTATAGTAATACCTCAAATTGTAGCTGCCACAATTTTAGGATTTTTAGTAAAAGAATTTTTTGGGAATCAACCTATTTACGCCCTTTTAATAGGAGGTTTCTCAATGATATTGGCGGGAATCTTAACTCTAAGAGTTCAAACACAACGAAAAATTAATATCAGTGAGCAAAATTAAAGGAATAATATTCGATTTGGATGGAGTCATTGTAGATACTGCGAAATTCCACTTCTTAGCCTGGAAAAAACTGGCTAATGATTTGGG
>JBBSVD010000092.1:0-5712 GCA_038233835.1 Flavobacteriales bacterium
AAGACTTTAATATTAATTTATTGCCAACCAATATTTCTCTGGGTTCTAACATTTTTAGACAATATAATGAGCAAAAATTCAGGGAACTTTCCTTAAATGAAAATGATATAGGAATTCCAACCCTTTATCAGCGTAATTTTATGTTCGATTGGCAATATAGGGTGAACTATAATCTTACAAAATCGCTTCAATTTAGTTTTAGCGCAACCAATAATAGGTTGGTTAGAAACTATTTTACTGAAGATAATTTTGTGGATAATAGCATAGGTATTTGGGATGGTTTCTTTGAGATAGGAACTCCAAATCAGCATTTCCAATCGCTTCAGGTTAACTATGAATTACCATTTGCTAAAATCCCTATACTGGCGTTCGTAAAAACCACCTATTCTTACACTGGAGATTTTCAGTGGCAAAGAGGTTCGCAGATCTTTGATCAATTAGAGGGAATTCCAGATCTCGGTAATTCTGTACAGAATTCCAGCGTGCACCAATTAAATGCTAATATGGACATGCAAGGGCTTTATAAATATTTAGGACTTGTTCCTAAGAAGTCTGCAGCAAATTCTATTAAAGAACGAAGTGCCGCTGCACCTAAATCTCCAAATGATACCAATGCGGATGAGAAAGCTAATCAGCCAAAATCTAATAAGACCTATAATACTGCATTAGGTTTTATTACTGCTATCAAAAGGCTTCAGATAAACTATAGGCAAAATAGAGGAATATTTTTACCGGGATATACACCAAGTATTGGATTTTTGGGAACTTTACGTCCTACCACAGGATTTACCTTAGGAAGCCAAAGTGATGTTCGTGGAATTGCCGCCAGAAATGGTTGGTTAACCTTTTATCAAGAATTCAATCAGCAATATACCGCAGTACAAAACAAGCAGTTGGATGCTCAGGCATCTTTAAGTTTTATTCCAGATCTTACTATAGACCTAAATGCTAGCAGGATTTATTCTGAAACTTATAATGAGAATTACCGAGTAGATCCAACCAGTTTGGATTATCAATCTCTGAGTCCGTATAACTTTGGAAATTTTAATATTTCTACTATTCTTATTAAAAGTGCTTTTGATAAGAATGACAGTGCATTTTCTGAAACTTTTCAAACCTTTAGAACAAATAGGTTGGAAGTTGCTAGAAGATTAGCTCAAGAAAACGGAAGAAATCCTAATGATGTAGATTCCGAAGGATATCCTTTAGGTTATGGTAAAACTAATCAAGCTGTGTTGTTACCTGCATTTATTGCTGCATATAGCGGGCAAGATGCTTCTTCAGTTAAATTGGGAGCCTTTAGAAGCTTTCCGTTACCAAACTGGGATATCAAGTATACAGGTTTTATGCGCATAGACTGGTTCAAAAAGAATTTCAAAAGATTTAGTTTGAGTCATGGATATAGAGCTGGATATACTATTAACCAGTTTCAGTCCAACTTAGATTTTAATGAGAATAATCCTTTCGAGTTCAACCAAGCGAATAATTTCAAGAATAAATTGTTATTTGCAAATATAAATCTAACAGAATTGTTTAGTCCGTTAGTGAGAATAGATCTGGAAACAACTGAAGCAATTAGAGTGTTAGCAGAAATCAAAAAAGACAGGACCATGTCTTTGAGTTTCGATAATAACTTGCTAACAGAAGTTAAAGGGAATGAATATATATTAGGTTTGGGTTATAGGATTAAAGATCTTAAAATAACCACCAATTTGGGTGGGAAGCAGCGTGTGCTTAGCAGCGATCTTAATTTTAAGGCGGATGTCGCTTATAGAAAAAATATAAATATTATTAGATATCTGGATTTGGATAACAATCAAGTGATCGCAGGGCAAAATTTATGGGCAATTAATTTTGTCGCAGATTACGCACTTTCTAAAAACCTTACTGCGCTATTTTATTATGATCATACTTTTTCTGAATACGCTATTTCTACGGCATTTCCACAAACCACAATTAGGTCTGGCTTTACTTTGAGATATAATTTCGGAAATTAATAGAATGCTATTTGACCAAAGCCTAGAATAAATTAACTTTGTGCATAAAGAAAAAAGAAGTTTATGAACATACCACAAGAATTAAAGTACACCAAAGATCACGAATGGGTAAAGATCGATGGAAATATTGCTACAATAGGTGTTACAGATTTTGCGCAAGGAGAATTGGGTGACATCGTTTATGTTGAAGTAGAAACTGTAGGTGAGACTATGGAACGCGAAGAGGTTTTTGGAACTGTAGAAGCAGTTAAGACTGTTTCAGATCTATTTTTACCATTAGCTGGAGAAATTATCGAGTTTAATGAGAGCCTTGAAGATACTCCAGAAAAAGTAAATACAGATCCTTATGGAGATGGTTGGATGGTAAAAATGCAGATCTCAGATGAGAATGAGATAGCAAGTTTAATGTCTGCAGACGAATATAAAGAACTTATTGGCGGCTAGAATACTTTTTGTTTTTGCTATACTTTATAGTATTCTAATTTCCATTTTATCATTGATACAGTTGGGAAAGATCTCTCTAGGAGAATTTAATCCAACAGATAAAATGATGCATTTAGGTGCTTATTTTGGATTAGGTTTTGTTTGGTTTGTCTATTATATATTTAAAAGGCAAGAAAATCAATTTAAAAAGAAGCATTTTTTTAATATTACCATTTTGATAATTCTTTTTGGTATGTTAATTGAGGTTTTACAGGGAACCATTACCAGTTATAGACAGCCGGATTGGGCTGATATTCTGGCAAATAGCATCGGAGTTTTGTTGGCGTTAGGTTTTTGCCTTGGATTTTTAAAATTCTTTAAACGCTTAAAACATAAGATTAATTCATTTTTATAAAAAAAATTTTTACTTTAGCAACCCTTATTAATCATTAACGAATTATGGAACCCAAGAAAAATCCGAAAGCCGATTTAACAAAACGCAGTGTTCTCTTTCTTCAGTTAGGACTAATTTTAGTTCTTTTTATTGCATGGCAAGCTATAGAATGGAAGACTTACGATAAAGACAATATAGACCTTGGTCAATTAGATCTAGGAGATCTGGATGATGAAGAAATCCCGATCACAGAGATTCTGAATACTCCACCACCACCACCACCACCACCACCAGCTCCAGAAATTATTTAAGTTGTTTAGGATGAGGAAGAAGTTGAAGAGGATATAATTGAATCTACCGAAACAAATCAAGATGAGATCGTTGAGGTAAAAGAGGTTGTAGAAGCTCCTGTAGAGGAAGTTATTGCAGATGTTCCTTTTGCTGTTATTGAAAATGTGCCAATTTTTCCAGGTTGCGAAAATTTAGCTAACAATGATCAACGTAAGAAATGTATGAGTGAAAAAGTACAAGAATTTGTACAAAGAAAATTTAATACAGATTTAGGTAGTCAATTAGGTTTAACTGGAGTTAACAGAGTTATTGTTCAGTTTAAAATAGATAAGAACGGTAATATTACAGATGTTCGTTCTCGTGCACCACACCCAAGGTTGGAACAAGAGGCAGCAAGAGTAATTAACTCTCTTCCTAAAATGCAACCTGGTAGACAGAGAGGTAAGCCAGTAGGTGTAATGTACTCTTTACCTATTGTGTTCCAAGTACAAGACTAAAACGCTTTAATTTATATATAGAATTCCCAAACTGTTTAGCGGTTTGGGAATTTTTTAGCTTATAAAAGCTATGGTATCAAGAATAAAAAATTTGGTATCTTTCGGCTGTTTCAAACTATAATATTCGTATTCCCTCTATGAAGTATTTTGGATTCTTGCTGCTTTTCCTTATTTCATTAAAAATCTTTCCTCAAGACGGTCTATCCGAATTTGAAACCTATCCTGTTTTTGAGGAGTGCACTGCTTCAGACTATGCAGCACAAGAAGTGTGTTTTAAAAACACTTTGATGCAGATAGTAGTGAAGGAGTTTAGGGTTCCAGCAATAGTTTCAGAAGAAAATTATACAGGAGAGGTGATCGTTCTGTTTGAAGTTACTGCAGAAGGAAATTTCAAAGTTATATATGTAGATGCTATTTATTCTGAATTAAAGAACGAATTAAAGCGTGTTTTTGAAGAGCTACCAGTGATATCTCCAGCAACCTACAATGGAAATGCCACTTATGCACAATTTAGGATGCCATTAAAGATCCCGTTGAATTATCGAGAAATGTTGCAATCCCCTGCGGTTTCAACTACATCTACCGCTGTCTCTAATATTCCGAAATCAGTTGAGAAAAAAAATGAATTATCAGAGTATGACAGCATAAAATCTAAGCCTTTTGTAAGCAAATTATCCTCGAGTAATATCTTGATACCACTTTCTCATGAGCGTTATTCTAGGTTTGATGCTGAAATGAACAGGATTGGAAACAATAGTCATACAAGCACAAAGCCTTATTTGTTTAGTGAGGTTTCAAAATATTATGATTTCGATTCAGAATTCGAACAAGCTAAGACAAGAAGTACCTGGGTTGGTAAAAAGATATGGAATGAACACCTTGTAACCTTTCAAGGTGATAATTATTGGTTTACAGGAGATGTTGTGTTGGATCTGCAGGCAGGAAAAGATTTTCAGAGTGATATAGCATTTACTTATAATAATACCCGAGGCGCCATATTTCAAGGTGGCTTGGGAGAGAATTTCAATTTTTATACTGTTGTTTTTGAAAGTCAAGGCCGCTTTGCAGATTATTTTAATAGATATGCAGAGAGCATTGGCCCATTCGGCGGAAATCCTGCAATTATACCTGGGAGAGGTATTGCAAAAGAATTTTTGGAAGATGGGTATGATTTCCCGGTAGCTGAAGGATATGTGTCTTACAAAGTTTCAGATTTTTTCAATGTTCAATTCGGTCATGGCAAGAATTTTATTGGAGATGGGTATCGATCGTTATTGATGAGTGATATTGCCAGTCCCTATCCATATTTAAAGTTCAACACCAGTTTTTGGAAACTGAAGTACACCAACACGTTTATGTCACTTCGTGATGTAAGGGGAGAGGTTGTAGCAGAAGGATCTTATAGAACCAAGTATATGGCAAACCATTACTTGAGTTTGAACCTTACTAAACGCTTTAATTTAGGGCTTTTCGAATCTGTGATTTGGCAAAATGATAATGGCCGCGGTTTCGACATTAATTATTTGAATCCTGTTATTTTTTATAGATCTATTGAATTTTCTACCGGTGCACGTGGAGGAAATGCCATTATTGGAATTACTGGGAAGTATAAATGGAGTGATCAGATCAATCTATATGGGCAGTGGATCATTGATGAATTTTCTACAGAAAAGATTTTTGGAGGAAATCAAAGTTGGAAAAATAAATTGGGTTATCAATTAGGAGTGAAATATTTTGATGCTTTTAATGTACCCGATCTTTATTTACAAGCAGAATATAATCAAGTAAGACCATATACTTACTCGCATAATTCAATCGTTTTGAATTACGGGCATAACAATCAGTCTTTAGCTCATTTATGGGGCGCTAATTTTAGAGAGATCATAGGAATTGCTCGATATAGAAAAGACCGGTTGTACGGAAGTGCAAAAGTGATCTATGGCAAACGTGGTTTCGATTTTAATGATGGAAGCGACGACAGATATTATGGAGGGAATATTTACCGAAGCGAGCGCGAACGTGCTTTTGAAGACGGCGTGAAAATAGGACAGGGAAATACTACCACTTCTTTATTTGCTGAAGTTGAAGCTGGTTATATAATTAATCCTGT
>JBBSVD010000093.1:0-5547 GCA_038233835.1 Flavobacteriales bacterium
AAATAATTAACTAATAAATACGCTATGTACGCAATTGTAGAGATAGCAGGGCAGCAATTTAAAGTTGCAAAAGACCAAAAAGTATTTGTAAACCGTTTAGCGGGAGAAGAAGGAGACAAAGTTTCTTTTGATAAAGTTCTTCTTTCAGGCGATGGTGACAATATTACTTTAGGCGCCCCAGCTATAGACGGAGCTTTGGTAGATGCTAAAATCACCAGACACGTTAAAGGAGACAAAGTTATTGTCTTTAAAAAGAAAAGAAGAAAAGGATACCGTGTGAAGAATGGTCACCGTCAATCCTTAACTGAGATTTCAATTGTAGGAATTACACTTCCAGGTGGTAAGAAATCTTCTTCTGCTAAAGCTGAACCTAAGGAAGAAGCTCCAAAAGCTGATACTAAGGCAAAAGCGAAAAAGGAAGTTGAAGTAAGTGAAAATTTAGTAACTCGTGCCGAACACAGAACAGAAGGAAACATTGAGATCAATGTGGATAAACTTCTTCACAGTATTGGTACTGCTGCTAAATCTGATGCTGATGACTTGAAAGAGATCAACGGAATTGGACCTGCTTACGAAGCTAAATTAAACGAAATAGGTATTTATACTTATGAGCAAATTAGCAAGTTAAAAGCTGCCGATAGAGAAGAACTTTCTGCTATCGATGGTATTACCCGTGAGAAGATCGAATCTGAAGAATGGGTGAAGCAAGCTAAAGAATTGCTCAAGAATAAATAAGAATACTAATTAGAAAAACTATAAGCCATGGCTCACAAAAAAGGTGTTGGTAGTTCCAAGAACGGTAGAGAATCAGAATCAAAACGCTTAGGTGTTAAGATATTTGGAGGTCAAGCCGCAACTGCAGGAAATATCATCGTTAGACAAAGAGGCTATACACATAATCCAGGTGAAAATGTGTATGGAGGAAAAGATCATACTTTACACGCTAAAGTGGATGGTCTTGTAAAATTCACAAAAAAGAGAAATAACAAATCTTACGTTTCTATCGAACCGTTTGAAGCATAGTTAATCTTTTATACTTATTAAAAAGCCCTTTCTGGAAACAGAAGGGGCTTTTTTTGTATCTTATTAAGATTAAATTGAAAAGAAAATGAACTTCATCACCATTTTTAATACCACCGAAGCTTTCAAATTAGCAATTATCAAGAATTTATTCGACATGGAGAATATTCAGTATAGAGTATTCGACGAATTTACAAATAGTGCTGCAGGAATTGCAGGCATTGGTATTAATGGTATGCGAATTCAGGTAATTGAAGATGATCTGGAACGCGCAGAGAAAATCCTAGGACAAGCAGAATTCAATTAAAACGAAGTTGTTAGTTCTTAGCAAAAATTCAATTCATATAAACAAAAAAGCTCTCTCATAATCTAATATGAGAGAGCTTTTTGTAATAAATGTGCCTATGCACCACTAGTATCTGTAATACTCAGGCTTAAATGGACCTTCAACAGCTACGCCAATATATTTAGCTTGATCTTTTGAAAGTTCTGTTAACTCAACTCCAATTTTTTCTAAGTGGAGCTTTGCTACCTTTTCATCTAAATGCTTCGGAAGCATATATACTTCATTCTCGTAATTATCTGCATTTTTCCAAAGTTCAATTTGTGCTAATGTTTGGTTTGTAAATGAATTACTCATCACAAAACTTGGGTGACCAGTAGCACAACCAAGATTTACCAATCTTCCTTCAGCAAGAAGAATGATATCTTTTCCATCTATAGTATACTTATCAACTTGTGGCTTGATAGTGTCCTTAGTTTTACCGTGGTTTTCATTCAACCAAGCAACAGCAATCTCATTATCAAAGTGACCAATATTACAAACGATAGTCTTATCCTTCATAGATTCGAAATGCTCACCTCTAACGATATCTTTATTACCTGTGGTTGTAATTACAATATCTGCTTTAGGAAGAACAGTTTCCAATTTCTTAACTTCAAATCCATCCATTGCAGCTTGTAAAGCACAAATAGGATCGATCTCAGTTACAGTCACAATAGATCCTGCACCTTTAAAAGAAGCTGCAGTTCCTTTTCCAACATCACCATACCCACAAACAACAACTCTTTTCCCAGCAAGCATAATATCTGTAGCTCTTCTAACAGCATCTACTGCACTTTCTCTACATCCGTATTTATTATCGAATTTAGATTTTGTAACCGAATCATTGATATTGATCGCCGGCATTGGAAGAGTTGCATTTTTAACTCTCTCATACAACCGATGTACTCCTGTAGTTGTTTCTTCGGAAATTCCTTTAACACCACCAGCAAGTTCAGGATATTTATCCAAAACCATGTTGGTAAGATCTCCACCATCATCAAGGATCATATTCAATGGTTTTCTATCTTCTCCAAAGAACAAAGTTTGCTCGATACACCAGTTAAATTCTTCTTCGTTCATGCCTTTCCACGCATAAACAGGAACTCCTGTTGCTGCAATAGCCGCAGCAGCTTGGTCTTGGGTAGAGAATATATTACAAGAACTCCAGGTTACATCTGCACCCAAAGCGGTAAGAGTTTCAATTAAAACTGCAGTTTGAATTGTCATGTGTAAACATCCTGCAATTCGAGCTCCTTTTAAAGGCTGTTCATCTCCAAATTCTTCTCGAAGTGCCATTAATCCTGGCATTTCAGCTTCAGCCAATTCAATTTCTTTTCTTCCCCATTCTGCAAGGGAAATATCTTTAACTTTATAGGCCGTATAAGGCGCTGTTTTAGTAGACATATTATTATATTTGATTTTTAGCAATTTTTTCAGTGGCAAAAATACGTAATATCTAACAAAATTTCATGCCCATTTACAAAACAATAACAGTTGATGAAGGCACTAAAGTGCTCATTTGGAAGATCGAAGAAGATCTGGATTGGCTAAGCCGTGGAATAGATTTAACTACCAATTGCCAAAACAGGGTTGAGGGAATGAAATCTGAAATTCATAAACGCGGGTTTATGAGTATCAGGCATTTATTTGCTGAAATGGGGTATACAGATCATGATCTTTTTTATGATAACCTTGGAAAACCGCATCTTAAAGATGGAAAACATATTTCCATTACGCATTCTTTTAATTTTACTGCTATTATAATTAGTGATCATGCAGTTGGAATTGATATTGAAAAACAGCGGGAAAAGATTATGAAGATCGCAGAGAAATTCACTCCTTTAAAAGAGTATCACACGCTTGCTAATGAAGAAGCATTGATAAGAAAACTCACCATTGTTTGGGGAGCAAAAGAGTCAATTTATAAGCTTTATTCAGAACCAGGACTTGGATTTTTACAAAATATAAATATCGCCGATTTCGATTTTGAAGATGCTGAAACTTCTGGAAAAGTTTATTTTAAAGGAAATACTTCCAGTTATCATATCAATTTTTTAGAGTTTGAAGGATTTACCTGTGTTTATGCACAACCGGAAAAGACACAGAAAAAAAATTAGACTATGCTTACCACAACTCTCTATGAGAATATAGCACTTCTAAAGGAATTAAATGAAAAGCAACTTGCCGTTCTTATAGATCCTGATAAATTTTCTGAAGAAAGCAGCAATTTATTTTTAAATAATCTGCCATATAATACCACGCATATTTTTGTTGGTGGCAGTACTGTTGAAGCTAATAAAACTGAAAAAACCGTTAGAGCCATTAAACAAAATTCAGACTTACCTGTAATCTTATTTCCCGGGGATCACTCTCAAATTACTAAGGAAGCCGATGGGCTGTTATTTTTAAGTTTATTGTCTGGAAGGAATCCAGAATATTTAATAGAGCAGCAAGTAAAGTCTGTTAATAAGCTGAGAAATTCTAATTTAGAAGTAATACCAACGGGGTATATTTTAATTGATGGAGGTAGAGAAAGTGCTGTACAGAGGATTAGCAGTACCCAGCCTATTCCTCAAAACGATATTGAGCACATAGTAAATACTGCCTTAGCAGGACAATATTCAGGCAAAAAGATTATTTATTTGGAAACCGGTAGTGGCGCTTTAAATCATGTTTCATTACAAATTATTCGAGAGGTGAATAAGGCTTTATCTATTCCTTTAATAGTAGGTGGTGGCATCAAGTCCATGCATCAGCTAACTGGAATTTATAATGCAGGTGCAGATATGGCAGTAATTGGAACCGCCTTTGAAATAGGAGATTTCTCATATTCATAATAATAGCGTAAGAATCCCTAACTTTGAAATTCTAACTTTTCCTTCAAATCCTATTCATGAAAATTTCAGTAGAACTAACTCTTACACCTTTACAGGACCAATATGAACCTGCAATTATAAATTTCATCAAGAAACTAAGAAATTCTGGATTAACCGTTTTGGAAAATCCCTTAAGCACTCAGGTTTATGGAGATTATGATGCAGTTTTGGAAGTCTTAAATAGGGAGATGAAAGTTGCTTTAGAGTCTGTAGAACGCGGACTTTTATATATTAAAATTGTAAAATCTGACCGAAGCGAATATGCAGCCGATTTTTGATTTTTTCTTTGAGCAATATTACAATTATCCTACTCTATACATCTATCTGGAAATTATTGCGGTGATTTTTGGATTCCTTTCTGTTTGGTATTCTAAGCAGGAAAATATTTTGGTTTATCCAACAGGAATTATAAGTACGCTTATTTTTGTTTACTTGCTGTGGCAGTGGGGTTTGTTGGGTGATATGATGATTAATGCCTATTATTTCTCTATGAGTATCTATGGCTGGTACATCTGGACCCGAAAAGTGGATGCTGTTCATTTTACTCCAGTCACCAAAATGACGAAAAAGGAACATGGTTTATCTATTGTAATATTTCTTGCAACCTTAGCATTTGTATTTGCAGTATATAGTTATTTTGATAAATGGAACAACTGGACTGCTTATGTAGATACCATAACTACTGCGGTATTTTTTGTGGGGATGTGGTTAATGGCAAGAAAGAAAATAGAGAACTGGATATATTGGATAATTGGAGATATAATCTCTGTCCCTTTATACTTCTATAAAGGTTTAACTTTAACCAGTTTTCAATATTTATTATTTACAATTGTAGCCATTTTTGGTTATTTCGCATGGAAGAAAAGCTTAAACAAAAACCTTCAGCCTGTTTTAGAGTAGTCTTATTTGGTCCCGAATCTACCGGAAAAACAACGATGGCTAAAAAACTTGCAGATCATTTCAACACTGTTTGGGTAGAGGAATATATGCGAGAATATCTTCAGAAAAAATGGAATCTAAACAAAGAAGTTTGCACACCAGAAGATCTTCTGCCAATTGCAGAAGGACAAATAAAAATGGAGAACGAAGCAGTTCAGAACGCTAATAAAATATTGTTTTGCGACACAGATCTTTTAGAATTAGTGGTGTATTCTAAAGCCTATTATAACGAATTTTGTGAACCCTCTCTTCTTAAACATGCGTTAAACAATTGGTATGACCTTTACTTTTTAACTAATATTGATGTTCCTTGGGAAGCAGATGATCTAAGAGATAAACCTCATGATCGCGAAGCTATGTTCATCAAATTCAAAAGCGCCCTAAAGC
>JBBSVD010000094.1:0-5439 GCA_038233835.1 Flavobacteriales bacterium
AGTAAAGGTTTTGGATTGGTTTAGTATTCTATTTGTCGAAAACGAAGGGATGGCTTGGGGAGCAAAAATTCCCGGAGAATATGGGAAATTATTGCTAACGCTTTTTAGGTTGGCAGCAATTGTAGGTATTGGATACTGGTTATGGGATGCGGTTAGAAACAAAGGATCTCGAATCTTGATCACCGCAATCGCTTGTATTTTTGCTGGAGCATTTGGAAATATTATAGATTCTGTTTTTTACGGACTCATTTTCGATGATAGTTACGGGCATGTAGCACAACTTTTTCCTGAAAGCGGAGGATATGGAACTTTATTCCATGGAAAGGTAGTAGACATGCTATATTTCCCTTTATTTGAAGGAATTTTACCGTCTTGGATTCCATTTTGGGGTGGAGAGTATTTTTCTTTCTTCGATCCTGTATTTAACGTTGCAGATACTGCAATTAGTGTTGGGGTAGGATTACTATTGGTTTTTAGTAAGAAAGCATTTCCTAAACAAGAAACTGAAGAAGTAGGGCATTCTTAAGCAACATTTTCAACTCTATCAAAAATCTGTTCGAACTTTTTTAATTCTATTGGCTTAATTAAGTAATCTGTAACCAGATTAAAAGATTTAGCTCTTTCAAGATCTCTAGGATCTATAGAAGACGAAACCACGTAAAGGGTTATCTTCTTGTCGAAGTTATTTTTAATCTTGATAAATTCTCCTAAAAACTCCCAGCCGTCCATCACTGGCATATTAAGATCTAAGAAAATGATATCTGGCAACTTCTCTTCCGTCATGTTGGTTAGGATGATCTTGAAATATTCCAAAGCCTCTAATCCGTTTTTAAAGATGAGTAAGTTTTCAGATAATTTTTTAATTTCGATGATTTTTCGCACTAAGTTCACGTATATCTTATCATCATCAATAATACACGCTAGCTCCATTTTTTGCCCCATTAAGATCTAGAATTTAATTTTAAAGGTTGTTCCAATATTAACAGTACTGGTAACAGATATAGACCCTCCCATCGTTTCCACCTGATTTTTGGTGATAAACAAGCCTATTCCTTTTGCATCTGGATTGCTGTGAAATGTTTTGTACATACCAAACATTTTATCACCATATTGATCCAGATCTATACCAATTCCATTATCGCTTATCTCCATAAAATTCTGGTCGTTTACAGAGTAGGTCTGTATAAAAATAACAGGGACTCTTCCAGGCTGTTTATAGCGAATTGCATTTGTTATTAAATTTAGTAAAATACTTTCTAAATACTCTGGAATATACGAAATTTCTTTAAGTGCCTTAAATTCAGTAATAATTTTTGCACTTTCACGGTTAATTAACGAAGAAACTGATGATATAACAATATCTAAAGATTGTTTAAAAGAAACAAGCGTGCGCTCTTTTTTAAGCAAGTTTTGATGCGCTACCATATCGTTTAATCTTGAAATAGCGATATCTAAATTTTCAGAAATATCTTCTACATTTTCTATGAGGTCAATTTTGTCTTGAGAATTTTTGGCTTCGTTTAGTAATTGAACCACTAAACTTAAGTTGCTACTATGAGACCTTAAGTTATGTGAAACTACATGAGCAAAATTGAAAAGGCGAGAGTTTTGAGCTGCAATAATATCCAAGGAATTCTGCAAATTAAGCTCATTGCTTTTATTTTCATCTATATTTTGCAATACACCTCGAATTCCAATTATTTGCTGCTCTTCATTATATACCGGTTTTCCAGTAGCTTGCACCCAAAATTCTCGACCATACAGGGTAACCATTTTGAGCTCCGTTTTGAAAGGAATTCCATATTTTTCGCATTTTTCGAAAATAGAATTTGCTTGTTCTTGATGCTCGGGAGCGTAAAATTGAAGACGTTTCTCGTAATCGGGATTAAAGTCCTTGGGGCAATCCAAGATCTTTTTGGTAACATCGTCCCAGTAAATAGAATGCGTTGTTACATCTAAATACCAACCTCCGGTCGTGGTCATTTCGGCCGTTTCGCGGTAATAGAAAAAATTCTCTTCTATAGTATATTGATCTCTTTTAGATTGATGGATGTTTACAAATAATAATAACGCAGTTTCAGTATTATTGCTGTCCTTACTTTTCAAGTTTCGACATTCAAACCATCTATATTTATCATTATTTAATTTCAGTCTAATTTCTTGATTAAGATCTTCTGAACCAGATGTAAGATTTTCGAATGCAACTCTGAAATCGTAGCGATAGTCCTTGTGAAGGACATTATTCATAAAATTCTCAAAAAGAGATTCCTCAGATGGCGGCGCGCCAACCAGTGCTTCAAAATGTTCGGACCAGGTAATTTCTTTTGTTAGAAGATTGATTTTCCAATAGGCAATGTCAAAGTCTTCTAAAATGTTATTTAACTGAAGGTCGTTGAGCATCAATTATCTATGTTGGGGTAGTTAAATGTAAGCTAATGTTAAAAATATCGCAAATATAGACGGTTATTATTTAAATATATAAATTTTTTTGGGAGTAACGCAGTAATTTAAAGCAATATCTGTATTTTCCAACTCAGGAATTGTTTTTTCAGCTTCAAAAAAGGATATTCCTACCTTAATTACATCGGGCTTGCACTTGGCTAAAAATATATCATAAAACCCTTTACCATAACCCAACCTATGCCCGTCTTCATCAAAAGCTAATAAAGGAACAAATACTACGTCTATTTTTTCTGAAGGAATTTGTATTCCATCTACTGGTTCCGGAATATTCCATGTATTCTTCTTTATAACGGTACTGTCTGTAAGTAAATAATTTTGGAGTTCCCGTGTTTTAAAATCACTTTTGGAAAGCACTACATTTTTATCTTTCCCCTGCAAAATATGAAGAATAGGCTCTGTATCTATTTCTTTTTTTTCTGAAATACTTAAAAAAATGTGATAATATTCTAGATCCCAAATAGGAAGTAGAAGCAAACTATTAGCAATTTTAAGGCTAAACTCGTCTATCTGATCTAAGCTCAGTTCATTTCTTAAAGACTCGTATTTATAACGTAGTTTATTCTTCATTGACTGGTTTAGATGGTAGCGATAAATGAAAGATAGCATCTCCCTGATAAACAATTGGAGATTCATTTACATTAATTATATAACCGGTATAAGACGCAATTACTTTATGTCTAAATTTTCCATAAGGATCTGTAATGGTAGCAATATATTCTCCTTTTTCCACATGTTTTCCGCAGGCAATTTTAACGTGAAGCAGGCCACTATATTTAGCACGCATCCAAGAACTGTTTTCTATAACTATGCTATCTAATGGCGATTCCGGACATTCAAATCTTGGTTTTAGCATGTTTAAATGCTTCAAAATTCTCATAGTTCCATCTACTCCATGTTTAGCAATATCTTTATTGCTATCCATAGACTTTCCGCCTTCAAATAAAAGAACCGTTTTTCCCAAACGTTTGCAGGTTTCCCGATAAGACTTGGTGATAGTTTTGGAATAAAATGTAAACGGAGCATTAAAGATCTTTGCATACTTCATCCCGACCTCGTCATCCTTCGCAATTCTTATTTGGGCAACATTAAATCTACTTGCGCCACCAGTATGGAAATCCATACAAAAATCTGCAACAGGCAATATTTTTTGAACGAACTGATAGGCAAACCTACTTGCTAAAGAACCGTTTTTGGTTCCGGGAAAAACTCTATTAAGGTCCCTGCCATCAGGAAATTCTCTTGATAGATTTAAAAAACCAAACACATTTACTACAGGAATACAAATCACAGTTCCTATAACCGGTTTATTGATGTTCTTTGAAATAATCTGCCGAACGATCTCTACTCCGTTTATCTCATCTCCATGAATCCCTGCGGTTATAAGTAGAACTGGTCCTGGTTTTTTAGATCTCTCGATTATAACAGGAACCTCTACAGATGTTGTAGTGTACAACTTTGCCATATTTAAATTAATCACAGCTCCTTGGCCAGGTAAGATTTTCTTACCTAAGATCTCTAATACATTGCTCTTGTTAATATGCGCCATAATTATGAATGTCTTTCTATATATCTTATGATAGATTTAGCAATATCTTTTCCAGTGGCAGCTTCAATCCCTTCTAATCCAGGAGAAGAATTTACCTCTAAGATAAGCGGACCTCTAGAACTTTGCAGCATATCTACTCCAGCTACTCCCAGTCCCATTGCTTTTGCCGCTTTGATCGCAGCTGCTTCCTCTTCATCTGTAAGTTCGATCACACTTGCGGTTCCGCCTCTGTGTAAATTAGATCTAAATTCTCCAGCTTTTCCTTGACGCTTCATCGCGCCAACTACTTGCCCGTCTACAACCAATGCACGAATATCTGCGCCACCAGCTTCTTTTATGAATTCTTGTACAATTACTCTGGCCTGTAATCCATTAAAAGCCTCGATAACAGATTCTGCTGCATTGTTTGTTTCGGCAAGAACCACCCCTAATCCTTGGGTCCCTTCTAATAATTTAATAATTAAAGGTGCACCTCCAACATGATCTATTAATTCCCGTACATCTTTGGAGTAGTTGGTAAATATAGTTTTAGGCAATCCTAAACGTGCTCTGGATAATATTTGTAGGCTTCTAAGTTTATCACGGCTCCTCATTAAGGATTGAGACCCTGTGGTGGAAAAAACTCCATTCATCTCAAACTGTCGAACTACCGCGGTTCCATAAAAGGTAATGGAAGCACCAATCCTTGGAATTACAGCATCTGCAGCCTCTAAAATCTTTCCTTTATAATAAATGGAAGGTTTCTTTTTTTCTATTATCAAATCGCACTTCAATGGATCTAAAACTTCTACATGATGACCTCTTTTTTTGGCAGCTTCAACAAGGCGCCGAGTAGAATAAAGACTGCTATTTCTTGACAGAATTTTTATGTTCATTTATCTTTAAATTATAAGAGATATCAGTTAATTCAGGATCTACAATAAATTTTTTATTGAGAAATTTGCGCCCAATCAAAACCGGGTAACGCATTTCCTGACGGGCAGACAAAGAAAGGGAGATTTTATATATTTTATTGAAAATTTTAATGGTGGATTGAACCTGAAATCTTTTCTGAATAATTCCGTTACTGCTTTTTACAAAAACAATATCATAATCCTTAAAAATAATTTCGGCGCCATTATATAATGGATGTTCTTCATCCAAAAAGGTACAATGCAGCGCATCTTCCTGTTCAACAATATTATTGCAATGAATGGAAGAGGTGTAAGCACCTGTATCGATTTTTATTGCGATATTTTCCATTTTTAATAATGGGAAATCGGCTTTATCAAATTTTCCAATGACTCTTTTCTCCATGGGTGCAAGGTACTAAAATGATTGTTGTTTTTTATTTTTGTACATACTAAGCTGAAGGGTTTTCTTAAAGAAGAATAATCTTAATAAATCAAAAACCTCAAGACGAGCCCATGAGATATTGAAAATAGGGAAAT
>JBBSVD010000095.1:0-5419 GCA_038233835.1 Flavobacteriales bacterium
ACGTTTTACCATTGCGGTTTTAAGCATCGCAATACTTTCGGGCATATTCTGGCTTATTTATGATCCTTCAAAAGCCCTGAATGTTTTTACAGCAGTGCTAATTATTGCCTGTCCATGCGCTATTGCATTAGCAGCCCCTTTCACCCTTGGAAACCTTCTTCGCATTTTTGGCAGGGAGAAATTTTACTTGAAAGAAGCATCGGTAATCGAGCAAATGGCGAAAATTGACACAATCGTTTTCGATAAAACCGGAACCATAACTACCAACAAACGAAATAGCATTTCCTATGAAGGTATAGAACTAACCAGATCTGAAGAGGAAATACTAGGTGGTAGTCTAAGGGCTTCCAATCATCCACTGAGTCGTTCTTTATATCAGCTTCTGAAAAAGAACAATATTGTTACACCCGATGAATTTCTGGAACACACTGGAAAAGGTATTGAGACAACCTATAAGGATACCAGTTTTAAAATTGGATCTGCCGATTTTGTAAAGATCAAATCAATTTCCAATCATTCAGTTAAGCTGAAGAAACCTGAGAAAACTTCTGTCCATATTAGCAGTAACAATATTTATAAAGGCTGTTTTACATTCAGCAATGCCTATCGTGAAGGGCTTTCAAAATTATTCGAAGATCTAAAAACTAAAAAAGACCTCATCATCCTTTCTGGAGATAATGATGGTGAGCGTGAAAATTTAGAGCTCATGCTGCCAAGGGATACTAAAATGTTTTTCAATCAGCAACCAGGACATAAACTTGAATTTATAAAAAAACTTCAGCAAAACGGCAAAACTGTAATGATGGTTGGCGACGGACTGAATGACGCCGGAGCCTTAGCACAAAGTGATGTTGGAATTGTTGTTTCTGAAGATATAAATGTCTTCTCCCCTGCTTGTGATGGAATTTTGGATGCTTCCGTATTTAAAAACTTGGAGGATTATATAGATCTGTCTCAAAATGGGATCAAGATCATCAAATGGGCATTTTTGCTTTCACTTTTATACAATCTAATTGGTCTTTCCTTTGCCGTGACAGGACATTTAAGACCAGTGGTAGCAGCTATTTTAATGCCGTTGAGCAGTATAAGTATCGTAGTCTTTACTAGTGTTGCCACACACCTATTCAGTAGAAAAATATCAAGGGATCTAAAACTTTAAAAATATGAAGCATCATAATTATACTTACAACCTATTCCTGGAAAAGGACTATACAGCAATCGAAATAGTGAATTTCTTATATAGAGATATAGAAACAAACGACCATAAAACCAAGTCTCTGGCTGTAATTGAAATATTGGAAGTATTTGTTAATAGACTCAAGAGTGAGATCTACACCATAAAGATTGAATTAGAGAATGAAGCCGGGAATCATTTTAAATCTCTTACAAATCAACTTGCAGCAGCAGTTACCTACTTAGAAAAGATCATTAATAAAACGATCGCTCACTATAAAAATGGAATAAATTATAAGCTAAGAAAATTGCAACAAATGAGACAAGAAATAGCTGTGATAGGACTGTATCTAGAGGTTTAACAGCATTAAATTTTTTTGCATATATAACTCAAAACATGATTTTGGTCATTTTTTGAAGTAGACTAGCCAAATACTTTTACAACAGATTAAAAAACTATGAATATTATTTACATGTTGCTAGGAGTAAGCGTAGTTGTAGCTCTAATTTTCTTCGTTGCATTTATTGTTTCAGTCAAAAAAGGGCAGTATGACGATGTCTATACTCCTTCAGTTCGTATGCTTTTTGAAGACGAACTAGTTAAACCTAACCCAGATAAAAATCAATCTGTTTCTAAAGAGAAATCCAACTAACTATGGAATTACAGCAGTTTTATTACGATAATAAGGTCGTAAAGAAGTTTATTATCGCCACTATGTTTTGGGGTTTAATAGGTATGAGCATAGGTCTATTATTAGCCCTTATGTTCTTATTCCCAAACATTACCGATGGAATTCCATGGTTGAGTTTTGGTCGTTTAAGACCCTTACATACCAATGCAGTGATATTTGCCTTTGTAGGAAATGCAATTTTTGCAGGGGTCTATTATTCCAATCAGCGATTGTTAAAAGCAAGGATGTGGAGCGATGCTCTTAGTAATTTTAACTTCTGGGGGTGGCAGGCAATTATTGTTGCTGCTGCTATTACACTCCCAATGGGTTTTACCTCATCTAAAGAATATGCAGAGCTAGAATGGCCTATAGATATTGCTATAACATTGGTATGGGTTGCTTTTGGAGCAAACCTTATAGGAACCATGATCAAAAGGCGACAACGACACTTGTATGTAGCAATTTGGTTTTACCTCGCAACTTTTGTTACCGTTGCCGTGCTTCATATAATTAATAATATTGAAATCCCTGTAAGTGCTTTCAAAAGTTATTCTGTGTATTCAGGAGTTCAAGATGCGCTTGTACAATGGTGGTACGGGCATAACGCGGTGGCATTTTTTCTTACTACTCCGTTTCTTGGATTAATGTATTATTTTGTGCCAAAAGCGGCAAATCGTCCCGTTTATTCCTATAGACTTTCCATTATCCATTTTTGGTCGCTCATCTTCATCTATATATGGGCTGGTCCTCATCACTTATTATATACTTCTTTACCAGATTGGGCACAAAACCTTGGAGTTGCCTTTTCAATAATGCTACTTTTTCCATCTTGGGGAGGGATGATCAATGGATTGCTAACCTTGCGTGGAGCTTGGGATAAAGTTAGAGTAGATCCGGTTTTAAAATTTATGGTGGTTGCAATTACTGGTTATGGGATGGCCACTTTTGAAGGCCCTTTGCTTTCACTTAAAAATGTAAACGCCATTGCGCACTATAGCGATTGGATTATTGCACACGTTCACGTTGGCGCCTTAGCCTGGAATGGATTTTTGACTTTTGGTATGCTATACTGGATGGTACCAAGATTATTCAAAACTAAATTATGGTCTGTAAAATTAGCCAATGTCCATTTTTGGATAGGAACGCTGGGTATAATTATGTATGCATTACCAATGTACGTCGCTGGCTTCCTTCAAGCTTCTATGTGGAAACAATTTAATCCTGATGGAACCTTAACTTACGGAAACTTTTTGGAAACAGTTACAGAAATTATACCGATGTACTGGATGCGTGCCATTGGAGGTAGTCTTTACATCGTGGGAGCGATCGTAATGTTGTATAACATCATCAAAACCGCCAGACAAGGTAGCGCAGTAGAAGATGAACTAGCTGAAGCCGCAGCTCTTACCCGTGTAACCATTAAGCGTGTTAAAGGTGAAGCTTACCATAGCTGGTTAGAAAGAAGACCTGTTAAATTGACCATTTTCGCCACTATTGCTATCCTTATTGGAGGGGCAGCTCAAATTATTCCTTCTTTATTGGTAGATGACTACGTGCCAATAATTTCCAGCGTAAAACCGTATACACCATTAGAACTGGAGGGCCGCGATATTTATATCCGCGAAGGTTGTGTGGGTTGTCATTCACAAATGGTGAGACCTTTTAGAAGTGAGGTAGAGCGCTACGGTGAATATTCCAAAGCTGGAGAATACCGTTATGACTTTCCTTTTCTATGGGGAAGTAAACGTACCGGCCCCGATTTACATAGGATTGGTCAAAAATATTCCGATAACTGGCACTTAAATCACATGTACGATCCGCAAAGTACTTCAGCAGGTTCAATTATGCCATCATACCAATGGATTATTAAAGATGAGTTAGATAAGAGCGACACCCAAACTAAAATGAGAGCTATGCAAACGCTAGGCGTGCCTTACTCTGATGAAGAAGTTGCCAATGCCGAAAAATGGATGTTAGAGCAGGGGACTAAAATAGAAGAGAATCTATATTCCGATCCAGATTTTGCTTCTACTTATGAAGCCGATAAAAAGTACGCTTCAGAAAATGATCTGGAATTTACCGAAATGCGTAATAGAGAGATCGTTGCGCTCATCGCATACCTTCAACGCTTAGGTACCGATATTAAAGCGAAAGACTTACAGGAAATTTCTAATAATTAAAAAAATAAGGCAATGTTTAAATTTGTAAAAGGCCATATGGAAAGTATAGATGGTGTAGGGATCTATCCTCTTGTTTCCCTACTAATTTTCTTCATTTTTTTTGTAGTCCTATTCTGGTGGGTAATCACCGCGAAAAAAGATTATATAAATAAAGTAAGTAATCTTCCACTGGAAAAAGATGATGAGCTAGATAATTCTAAACCACTTCAAAATAATTAATAATGAAACTAGTTTATTCCATATTACGAGTAGTTGGCCTTGTTGCATTGGCCATTGTTTTGGCAGAAATAAGTCTCGAAAACAATGATAAATACGCGTTTGAAGTTTATCCATTTCTTTGGTTAATAATTGGGGTGGTCTTTCTTATTGCTATCGCTATAGAAATATCTGCAGGTGCACTACATAGTGTCTTATATAAAAGTTTAACACCAGAAGCTAGAGCACAATTCGATCTAACAGAAAATTCTAAAAAAGAAGCGAAACTGGAATGGTGGAGAAAAGCCTATAAAAACTTGTTGGATAAAAAGCCTGTTGAAAATGAAGGCGAAATAATACTTGACCATGACTATGATGGAATCAGGGAATTGGACAATAATCTGCCCCCCTGGTGGCTCTATGGGTTTTATGCCACCATAATTTTTGCATTTGTATATATGTTTAAATATCATGTTTTTGATGGCACCACCCAACGTGAAGAATACTTAATAGAAGTTGCTGAAGCGCAGGAAGCAGTGGATGAGTACAAGAAAAATGCGAAGGGATTATTAACTGCAAATACGGTGGAACTCCTAACAGGAGAAACCGATATTAAAGCTGGGAATGCAATTTTTACAGCTAATTGTGTGGCTTGTCATAAAGTTGATGCCGGTGGAGGTATTGGTCCCAACCTTGTGGATTCATATTGGATACTTGGCGGTGGAGTCAAAAATGTGTTCAATACGATTACTGAAGGCGGACGACCCGGTAAAGGAATGGTAGCCTGGAAGACCAATTTGAAGCCAGATGAAATCGCTCAAGTAACCAGTTATGTACTAAGCCTGCATGGTACCACACCCTTAGATCCTAAAGAACCGGAAGGGGAATTGTATGTGGACCCAGATGCGCGTGTAGAGCAAGTAGAAGTGGAGATGAAAGATTCTACTTCTGTAGAAATTAAGATGGGGTATGATGGGGAATAAAAAAACCTATCCAGGACTTTAAAAATGAGCCCATTGGGAAATGTTTTGCCTTTTGGATCTCCCCGGAGCGGAAAATAATAAGATTAGAAATCAAGAACCTCGAGGCAAGCCCGCCCGAAGGGTACGGGCAGGCCCAAGAGGTATATCCTGAGTGTTCGGGAGGGAAATAATTTTAAGATTTAGAGGCATCACGATAGCTTTCGGGACAGAGAATTAA
>JBBSVD010000096.1:0-5058 GCA_038233835.1 Flavobacteriales bacterium
GGCAAAGGAGTGTATGGGGCAGAAGCAGCTGCACAGCACTGGTTCAAAAAACCAGCTTCTAAGCTTACAGCATACGAGACTGCAGCAATTGCAGCAATACTGCCAAACCCAAGAGTTTACAGAGCCAATCCGGCGAGTAGCTATATAAGTAAGCGTAAAAGTTGGATTGTACGACAAATGCAAAATTATGGACCATTTAGATTATCTAATTGAATTGAAAACAGAACTCTATAAAAAAAGTGAAGCCTATCTGGAGGAGAAGATAACTCGCATATCCAACTCACTTCTAGATCTAGATGTTGCGTTAAAAAGTGAGTCCAAGAGCAGTGCGGGCGATAAATTTGAAACGGGAAGAGAGATGATAAATATAGAGATCCAGAAGCTTTCTACCCAACTTCAACAGTTTCAGCAATTGCAGGTTACATTAGAAATGGCGAAGAGAAATATACAGAGTTCTTCAATTAGACTTGGAAGCATTGTAAAAGCTTCAAATGCTACTTACTTTATTGCTATTCCAATTGGCGAAGTTGATCTAGGAAAGGAAAAGGTTTATATTATTGGTGCTAATTCTCCAGTGGCTCAGGTCTTAATAGGAAAATCTAAAGGAGAATCTTTTACATTTAATAATGTGACGAACAAAATTATGGAAGTGAGTTAAAAGCCTCAGTTTCTGATTCTAGATAAGATCAGATTTTTATCTATCTCAATTCCAACTTTTTCACCTACAGCCAATTCATTAGCATTTTCAAAATAGATTATTTGATTTTTAAGCGTTGCTTTAATCAAATAATTACTGCCTTTAAAAAAAGCTTTTTCTACCATAACTTCAATTCCTGATTTTAGATTTAATTTTATTTCATGTGGATATAATAAGATCTTTTTTCTACTGGACTCTTTTGGTAAAATAGTTTTCAGCATCACTTCATTAATGTCGCCAAAAAGGGAAGCAATGTATTTATTTGGTGGATTATTATATAAATTCTGTGGAAGATCGCTGGCATATATCTTCCCATTTTTTAAAACTAAGGTAAGATTGGCAAAAGAGAGCGCATCGGTGCTGTCATGGGTAGCAATAATGCAGGTGATTTTATTTTCTTTGAGATAAGCAAAGAGTTTGCGCCTAAGGTTGTTCTTTCTAAAATGATCTATATGGCTAAAAGGTTCATCTAGTAATAACAATTCTGGGGTGTTGGCAAGAGCTCTAGCTAATGCAACTCGCTGCTGTTGGCCTCCACTGAGATCTCCTGCTTTTGTATTTGCAAGTTCTGCCATCTCTACAACTTCTAAAAGCTCTAAGACCCGTTTCTTTTTCTTTCTTGGATAAGCATTACTCAAATGTTTCCCCACATTTTCTGCCACGGTAAGAGGAGGCATCAAGTCGAAATCTTGAGCTAAATATTTAATGAAGGGTTCTCCGGGAACCAGGTTGTGATTTGGACCTTTTAACTCCTTTTCATTCCAAGTAACTAAGCCATTGGTGTGATGAAGCCCGTAGATCAATTGAAGCAAGGTACTTTTTCCACAGCCGCTTTCCCCGATCAGGGATACATGATCTCCTTCAGCAATTTGTAATGTGATTTTCTTTAAAACAGGTTTTTCATTGTAACCAAAAGAGACATTTTTTAATTTCAGCATACTTAGCTATTGGATTCTATTAAATAACAAGGTCGGAAACAATTTCCTAAAGGAAGGAACTTTTAATTTTTATAATTATATTGAAGCCTCATTTAGATCCTTCCGCCAATTTTATAATTGCTTTTTTAAAGGAGCCTGAAATATTGAAAACAATCAAATTTCTTCTATGAAAACAAGATATACCAGCTTAATTTTAATTTTTTTGTTTCTGTCTTTTCCGCTGTTCTCTCAGGAAGATTATTTTTTTCTAAACCAGGGTTCCTTTGATCCCAAAATTCCGAGTCCTTCAGAATTTCTTGGTTACGATGTTGGGGAGTTTCATACGCGCCATGACAGGATTGTTGCTTATTTCAGAGAACTGTCCCGGCTTTCAGATAAAGTTCATGTGCAGGAAATAGGAGAGACCTATGAACAAAGACCGATGATTGTAGCTACCATCACCAGCCAAGAGAATTATAGAAATCTGGAAAGTATTAGGGAAGAACATTTAAAACTTACCAATCCTCAGGTGTCATTACCTTCCCTTGAAGGAATGCCGGTAATAATACAGTTGGGATATAATGTTCATGGAAATGAACCTTCCAGCAGTGAAGCTTCTATGTTAACAGCCTGGTATCTTACTGCTTCTCAGGATCCAAAGGTTGAGGAATATCTTAAAAAAGCAGTGATCTTTGTAGAACCGGTACTGAATCCGGATGGCAGGGATCGTCATACCACCTGGGTAAATAGCCATAAGGGTTTCCCGCCGGTGGCAAGTGCAGTAGACCGTGAGCATAATGAAGCCTGGCCCGGCGGAAGAACAAATCATTACTGGTTTGATCTCAACAGAGACTGGTTGCCGCTGGCACATGTTGAAAGTCAGGCGAGGTTGAAATTTTATCATAAATGGTATCCCAATGTTGTGACAGATTTTCATGAGATGGGTGCAAACAGCACCTATTTTTTTGAACCGACAAAACAATACGGATCTGAAAACCCAATTATCCCCAGAAGCAATTACGATCAGTTGAACTATTTGTTAGAGCCTTATTTTGCCAATGCGATGAATAAGATCGGCTCCTTATATTTCACAAAGGAGGTCTTTGACAATTCCTATCCCGGTTACGGGTCCACTTATCCGGATATTCAGGGAGGCCTGGGGCTGGTTTTTGAACAGGCTAGTTCGCGGGGACATCTTCAGGAAAGTATTCACGGGGATCTTTCTTTTCCGTTTACCATCAGGAATCATCTGGTGAATAGCATTGCTACTGTAAAAGCTGCGGTGGAAAATAAAAATGTCTTTCTCAAACATCAGAAAGAATATTTTGAATCGGCTATAGAACAGGCTAAAGATCATCCCGGGAAAGGATATATTTTCAGCGATGGTGGCGATGAGAATAAAGCAAGGGCTTTCATAGATCTTTTGCTTCAACATAAGATCAAGGTATATCAGTCACAAAAGGATCTGAAAACTGCTAACCGCAACTTTGCTAAGGAATCCTCATATATCGTTCCCGGGGAACAGGCCCAGTTCAGGATGGTTGCGACCATGTTTGATACGGTTGTGGAATTCCACGACAGCCTTTTTTACGACACTTCGGCCTGGTCAATGGTTCATGCCTACGGACTACCTTCCGCGACTTTGAGTTCAAGGCAATTCAGTTCGGCCGGTCTGGGAGAACAAATAGATTCCAGTTTCCTTGCAGCAAAAAATTATACGGTGAGTAAAAGTGACTATGCATATTTGTTCAGCTGGCAGGATTACAAAGCGCCCCGGGTGCTTCAGGAGTTACTGGAAGAAGAGGTGATTACAAAAACTGCATACCAGTCTTTCAGCATTCAAACCGGAAATGGCGTAAAACAATATACTCCGGGGAGTATCCTTGTGCCTGTAGCGATGCAAAAAATGTCTTCGGAAAACTTACATAAGCTTCTGCAGGATGTTGCAGTTGAGCATAAGCTAGATATCCAGGCTGTAAGTGGAGGCCTGAGCAGCTCCGGAATTGATTTGGGAAGCAGGAACTTTGAAAAAGTGATCTCTCCAAAACCACTGATGATTATTGGAGAAGGTGTTTCCAGTTATGAAGCAGGAGAGATATGGTTTCTGATGGATATGAAACTCGATATGCCATTGCCCAAGGTTGATATTCTGGATTTTGGAAGGGTGAACCTTGGAGATTATAATGAGCTGATTATGGTGGACGGAAATTATAGCCTTCTGCAAGAATCGGGTGTAAAAAGGATCAAAGAATGGGTTGAGAATGGTGGAACCCTTATAGCTCAAAAATCGGCTGTTAACTGGGCGATCAATAATAAACTGATCAATGAAGAACTGGTGAAGGAAAGCGATACGCTGGTAGAGGAAGATGCCGGGAAGTTGCGGTATGATTATGCGAGTGCAGAAGCCAGAGAAGGAGCAAAAGTAATTGGAGGTTCCATTTACCGCGTAGACCTGGATACCACACATTCTCTAGGTTTTGGATATACGGACAGGGATTTACTGGTTTACAGGAATTCCAATACGCTCCTTAAACAATCTAAGAATCCTTACAGCAATGTCGCCATTTATAAGGAGAATCCTTTGGTAAGCGGATATGTTTCCAAAGAAAACCTTGAGAAGCTTCCTGGTACAAGTTCTATTATGGTGAGTAAAGTTGGTTCAGGAAAGGTGATCTCTTTTATTGATAACCCTAATTTTAGGGGAACCTGGTATGGTACGAATAAGCTGTTTTTCAACGCGCTTTTCTTCGGACCAATTATCGATGTTCCAAATGCAGGGAATTAATAGTTTGTACTGAAAAATGTTTAGAAAACTGAGAAAGTATTCTTGAGAAGAAATAAAAAGCAGGCTTTTCGAGCCAATGGTTCAGAGTAGGTGTTTTTTTGAAGCCTTTAGTATCAATATTCATCTTTAATTCCTTCAAAGTAAACGCATTGATTAAAAAAATTTATAAGACTTGTGAAGTGCCTAAAGGAACCGGAATATTTTACAAACCTTCTTTTCTTAGCACTACAAGGGGAGGACTTTTTATTACACTTATGCTATTTGCCAAACCAATTATAAGTACCAAAAGGCTTATTCCAGGTAGAAGTACCAGGAACGGGAACAGAGAAGGGACAAATGGCGTGTCAAAAACCTGCCAGGCTAATAATTGGCTACTTATTAAGGAGAGCAATATTCCTGATAATGATCCAAGTACACCAAGATAGATATATTCTAAAGCCAGTATCTTTAAAATCTGGTTACTTGTGGCGCCGATGGTTCTTAGCAATACACTCTCTTTGATCCTTTGATATTTACTTGTGCGTACAGCACCAAGAAGGACGATGATTCCGGTTAGGATACTGAAAAAGGCCATAAAATTGATAAGCCAAGAGATCTTGGCAAGAAGTCCTTCAATAACAGTTAAAACCTGCCTGAGATCTATTATAGAAACATTAGGA
>JBBSVD010000097.1:0-5035 GCA_038233835.1 Flavobacteriales bacterium
ACATCTAAAAGGACTCTCATTCCTTTTACATTTATGTACGCAGTGTCTGGCTTTGCGTACATGATAGGATGATCTGTAATTTCAAAATATCTGGAAGCTTTAAACAAATCTACCATAGTTGTAGCAGATTTTTTGTCTGGAGAAGAACTTGCAGCAGCTAAGGAAGTACCTGGGATTAGCCCTTGAGGTCTTTGGATTAATAATTCGTAAGGCTGCTCTGTGAGGTTTTTGAAGTATCCAACAAAAGCATGAAGGTTAAGCATAAAATTCTTGTCCTTCTCTATGTTAGTGCCAGAAGGAGAGAATACCCCTTTTTCACCGTCCATATCATAAGAATCGTTAACTAAATAAGTAATCTTATCTAGTTGAGTGGCATTATCTATCAACCAAGAATTCTCATCTTTTTTAGCTACCAATAATTGGTTGCCTAAATAATCGTAGGCTTTAAGGTCTTCAATAAATTCACCATAATTATCTATGCTATAAGTTCCGGGAACTGTTTTGGGTATAAAGAATGTAGTTTGATCTTCTGTAAACTTTCCGGGATCTACAGTAACTTTAACCTGATCATTCTTAATATTTACGAGATCCAAATTTACCACCACAGGTTGTGGAGTTATTTTAGTTAATTGTTGCGGAGTTTTACATCCAAACATTACTGAAAGTAATGCCAAAGAATATATAATTTTTTTCATCAAGACTAATTTACTTGTTTTTTAATAAGACTAAGTTATACACCAAATGTTACGCCATTTTTCACTGTAAACCTTTATAATATCGACATTTTTATAAATCTAATTTGATTAGTTAACCTGCTGTTAATAAAAACATTAGCTTTATTTTGATAAAAATGTTTTCTTGCAGAACCAAAACAAACATAATTATGAAAATAAAATTACATTTCTTAGGACTATTAATGTTCTCATTATTAACGACTGGGAATCTTTTTGCTCAGTCAATTTTTGTTAATGAAGTGCATTATGATAATTACAGTTCAGATGCTAACGAAGGGATCGAAATTGCAGGTCCTTCTGGGACAGATCTAACGGGTTGGAATATTGTAGAATATAATGGTAATGACGGAGGAATTTCCGGTACCACCAATTTATCTGGAATAATACCAGATCTTCAGGGAGGTTTTGGAGCCATATTTTTTCCGATTTCAGGATTACAAAATGGTTCTCCAGATGGTTTTGTACTAGTAAACAATAATTCTGAAGTTGTTCAATTTTTAAGCTACGAGGGAGTATTTACGGCTATCGAAGGTATCGCTAATGGAATGGTAAGTACCGATATTGGCGTTAAAGAAGATCCTGCTCCAGATGCAGGGTACTCTCTACAATTGTCTGGAACGGGCCAAAAATATCAGGATTTTACGTGGCAGCCTGCTGCTCTAAGCACTTATGACGCTATTAATAATGATCAGGACTTTGGGGGAGAAGTAGTGCCACCAGTAATAGTTATAAACGAAGTAGATTCAGATACACCAGGAACAGATGTTTTAGAGTTTGTAGAACTATACGATGGAGGAGTTGGAAATAGTCCTTTAGATGGAAAAGTTGTTGTTTTTTATAATGGATCTAATGATCTTAGCTATAATGCTTTTGATCTTACCGGTTATACCACCAATTCAGAAGGATATTTTGTATTAGGAAATGCCGATGTTGAAAATGCATCTATTCAATTCAACAGCAATGGCCTTCAGAATGGTGCAGATGCTGTTGCCCTTTACAATGGTAGTGCTACAGATTTTCCAAATGGAACAGCGATAACTTTAGATAATTTAGTAGATGCTTTTATTTATGATACAAACGATGCCGATGATGCTGGTTTATTAGTATTATTAAATGAAGGTCAAGCTCAGATTAACGAAGATGGAGCGGGTGATAAAGATGCTCATTCTTCACAACGTTTTCCAAACGGATCTGGTGGGTTAAGAAATACTGAAACTTTTACTCAGGCATTACCAACTCCTGGTAAAGCTAATACCAATATTACAGAACCAGTTAATTTAGTAATTAACGAATTAGATGCAGATACTCCGGGATCTGACTCTCAGGAATTTTTAGAATTATTTGATGGAGGTAAAGGAAACACTCCTCTGGATGGATTCATAGTGGTTCTTTTTAATGGAAATGGAGATTTAAGTTACAACACCATAGATCTTGCAGGGCAACTTACCAATGCAGAAGGATATTTTGTAATGGGAAATGCAGATGTTGCAAACGTTAATATGATTGTTTCTGGAAACACTTTTCAGAATGGAGCAGATGCAGTTGCAATTTATCAAACTGCTGCAGCTAATTTTCCAAATGGATCTGTTATAACTACAGATAATTTAGTTGATGCTTTAGTTTATGGAACAGATGATCCTCAAGACGAAGAATTAATTGCGCTTTTAAATGAAGGGCAACTTCAAGCAGATGAAAACGCTGCAGGAAACCAATCAATTCATTCATTACAAAGAATTCCTAATGGAGAAGGTGGAACACGTAACACTGCTAATTATGTAGCCACAGATCCAACTCCGGGGACAGAAAATGGTGCTTTAATACCTCAAACCGAATTAATAACAATTCTGGAAGCTAGAAATGCAGTGGAAGGAGCCACCGTAACTATCACAGGAACTCTTACCGTAAGCGATCAATTTAGAGGTTCTGCATACCTACAGGATGCTACTGGTGGAGTCGCGATTTTCGACGGAATGGTTCACGGGGATGGAACTTTTAAAATAGGAGATAAAATTACCGTTACAGGAACTAAAAGTAGCTATAATGGGCAAATTCAAATTAGTCCTGTTGCCAGAGTAGATTTTGAAGGAGTTGCAGAAACACCAATAGCACCTTTAGATATTACTGTTGCAGAATTAAGTCAACATCCGGGAGAATTGGTACGTATTACAGATGTAACTTTTTCTGGTGTGGGTAATTTGATCTTCGGAAATGAGAACTATGTCGTTTCAGATAACTCTGGAAATGGGGAATTAAGATTAGATGCAGACGTTACAGGATTAATTGGAAAGCAAATGCCAGGATCTTGTTCCGAAGTTATTGGGGTTATTAGTAGATATAATGAAACTTTTCAATTATTGCCAAGATTAGCTTCAGATCTTCCTTGTGCAACTATTTATGATAATACTGGAACAGATTCGGCAATTTCAAGAGATCTTACTATTGATGTTGTTGCCTGGAATATCGAGTGGTTTGGAGATGAAGGAAATTCTCCTGCTAAAGGTCAACCAAATTCAGATGAGATTCAGAAAGAAAGAGTAAAAGCTATTCTTTTAGATCTTGATGCAGATGTTATAGGAGTTGAAGAAATTTCAGATGATGTTCTTTTTGGTCAAATGGTTTCGGAAATGGAAGGTTATGATTATGTACTTTCTGACGCTACTTCCTATCCAGATTCACCAGGAGGACAAAAAGTAGGATTTATATATAGAACCGATGTGGTTTCTGTAATATCAACCAGAGCTATGTTTAAATCTGTTCACCCATTTTATGAAGGTGACGGATCTTTATTAGCGGATTATCCTGAAACTCCAGACAGATTTTATGCAAGTGGTAGATTACCATTTATGATGGAAGCAGATGTTACTTTAAACGGACAAACAAAAACCATCAATTTTGTAGAATTACACGCCAGAGCAAACGGAAGTACAAATTCTCAGTCTCGTTATGATATGAGAAAATATGATGTTGAGGTTCTTAAAGATTCTCTGGATAGATACTATTCAGATAAAAATGTATTGATCCTGGGAGATTATAACGATGACGTGGACGTAACAGTTGCTGACGGGATTAATACAACAGTATCTACTTATCAAGAATATGTAAACGATACTCAAAATTATGATATTCTAACCGCTATATTAAGTGAGCAGGGATTTAGATCTTATGCGTTTAGAGAAAATATGATAGATCATATTACTGTTTCTAACGAGCTTTCTTCAAATTATATAGATGGAAGTGCTCGTGTGCATTACGAATATTTTAATAGTGATTATACCACAACAGCTTCAGATCACTTCCCAGTATCGGTTAGGATGATTCTTAAAAATGTGGCAATAGCCTCAGTAGAAACTACAGATGTTACTTGTAATGGAACTGCAACTGGTTCTGCAACAGTGAATGTAGAAGGTGGAATTGCTCCTTACACTTACTTATGGAGTGATGGACAAACTACTCAAACCGCTGTCAATTTAGCTGCAGGAACTTATACTGTTGAGGTTACAGATGACTTGTTGAATACTGTTAATGCTGAAGTTGAAATTGCTGAAGCAGATGCTTTACAATTAGTGATGAGTGAAGATAAATTGGTATACACTGGCTACGGAACAACTTGTACTACTCTTAGTGCTGCTTCAATTTCAGGTGGAAGTGGAAATTATACTTATGTATGGAGTACAGGAGAAACATCAGAAACTATCGTCGTTTGTTCTTCAGAAACATCAAGTTATTCTTTAGAAGTTACAGATGCTTCAGGCTGTTCAATCTCTGGAGAAGTTACTGTAACTGTTGAAAATGTTACTTGCGGAAATGGAAAAGGACAAGATAAGGTTCAGTTATGTTATCTAGGAAAATCAATTTGTGTAGCATTACCAGCAGTGGAAACACATTTAAGAAAAGGAGCTGTTCTTGGAAGTTGTTCTAATTCTGTAGCCATTCAAGCAGTAGCTGTGGCACCAAACCCAGCTAACAATTTCACAACGCTTAGAGTTTTAAGTGCTGTTAACGATAAAGCCGAAGTATTGGTTTTTGACTTAAGCGGAAATTTAATGAGTTCTCAAAAAGTTCAGTTGAAAAAAGGAAGTTCAGACTTTACCGTAGATCTTTCTAATATGATTACAGGAATGTATGTGATCCAGATAAAAGGAGCAACTTTTGGAAGTGTTCCAGTAAAAGTGATGAAAAATTAAGTTAGTGTTTCGTTCAAAATAGAATAAAAAGAGGCGCCAATTGGTGCCTCTTTTTATTCTCAATTATCTTTTCACTTTTGTTTTGGTTGCGCCAAGAATTTGCAGATCTTCTTTTTG
>JBBSVD010000098.1:0-4979 GCA_038233835.1 Flavobacteriales bacterium
CATCAACTGCAATCAATCCGCCATCTCCACCAATTTTTAGGATTCGCTTATTAATAACTTCATTTGTAGCATCTTCAAGAGACAAGCCTTTAAATTCCATCAAACAAGAAACGTCATAAGCGGCTACGGCTTTTATAAAAAATTCGCCGCTACCTGTACAAGAAACAGCACAGGTTTTGTTATTGGCATAATTTCCTGCTCCAATTATTGGGCTATCTCCAATTCGACCAAACTTTTTATTTGTCATTCCTCCTGTCGAGGTGCCAGCTGCTATGTTTCCATTCTTATCACAGGCGACTGCTCCCACGGTACCAAATTTGGAATCTTTTTTTGCTGAATGATCTAACTGAAAAGAATCTGAATCTTTTATTTCAAGCCATTGTTGGTATCTAAATTCGTCATAAAAGTAAAGAGGTTTTTCAAAGGTATAATTCAAAGATTTTGCAAATTGAAGCGCTCCTTCACCTGCTAAAAAAACATGCTCACTTTTTTCCATAACATCTCTAGCTAAGGAAATAGGGTTTTTAATGCTAGAAATTAAAGTTACTGCACCTGCATTTAATGTTTTGCCTTCCATAATTGCAGCATCCATTTCATGGGTTTCATTTGCGGTAAAAACACTGCCCTTACCAGCATTAAATAAATGAGAATTTTCCATTACTATTATAGCTTGTTCCACCGCTTCTATAGCATCTTTACCTTCCTCTAAAAGCTGATATCCAGTTACCAAAGCCTCTCTCAAAACGTTTTTATATTGCTTTTCCTTTTTAGGGGTCATTTTACCTCTTACTAAGGTTCCAGCACCACCGTGAATGGCTATGGCTATTTTTTGCATTTTTATAGATGTTTAATTATTGTAGAATCTGTCAGATAATTTTCTGAAGCAAAATTCAATTATTTATTTAAAAATACAACATGTGTTTTACATGTAGCCATATCTTTTGTAGTTTTATAAACTTATAATTCTTACCCATGGCAGACCAAAAACGCTTATTTCTTCTTGATGCTTACGCTTTAATTTTTAGAGGCTATTACGCCTTTATAAAAAACCCTCGAATAAACTCAAAAGGACTGGACACTTCCGCGATCATGGGATTCACCAATTCTCTTTTTGATGTAATTCGGAGGGAAAAACCAGATCATTTAGCAGTATGTTTTGACAAGGATGGAAGTCATGAACGCACCGAATTGTATGCAGATTATAAAGCGAATAGAGATGCTACTCCAGAACCTATTAAAATCTCTATTCCTTATATCAAGGACATCCTTCATGCAATGCATATTCCGGTAGTAGAATTACCAGGTTGTGAAGCCGATGATGTTATAGGGACTTTAGCCAAACAAGCGGAAAAGGAGGGTTATAAAATCTTTATGGTGACTCCAGATAAGGATTTTGCACAATTAGTGTCAGAAAATATCTTTATGTACCGCCCTGCTAGAATGGGAAATGGAATTGAGATCTTAGGAATTCCTGAAGTTCAGGAAAAATTTGGAGTAAAACGCCCAGAACAAGTAATAGATTTTCTAGGAATGATGGGAGATGCTTCAGATAATATTCCAGGTCTTCCTGGAGTTGGAGAAAAAACCGCAAAAAAATTCTTAGCAGAATATGGCAGTATGGAAGAACTTTTAGCTAATACACACAAGCTTAAAGGTAAAATGAAGGAGAAGATAGAAGAAAATAAAGAATTGGGAATTCTTTCCAAGAGATTAGCAACCATCCTTACGGACTGCGATGTGAAGTTTCATGCCGAGAATTACGAACTATCTCAGCCAGATGGAGATAAAGTTCAGGCTTTATTTGAAGAATTAGAATTTAGAAGATTAAAAGATCAGTTCTTAAAATTATTCTCCGGGGAAGAAGTGTCACAACCTACTCCAGTTAGTGGAACTGCAACCGCAAAAGCCCAATTACAAAATACTACCGCAGGAGCAGGGCAATTTTCATTATTTGGGGGAGATGCACAAGTAATAGAAGAAGTTTCTAGTAGAAAAGGATTATCCAATTCTGCTCACGTATATCAGAGTTTAACCAGTGAAATGGCGCTATCTATGTTTCTTACTAATTTACAGAAACAAAAAAGTGTATGTTTTGATACGGAAACTACCTGTTTGAATCCGTTGGAAGCTAAATTGGTTGGAATTGCATTTTCTTGGGAAGCAGGAAAAGGATTTTACATTCCTTTTCCAGAAAATGACAAGGAAACACAGCTTCTAATTGAAAAAATACGCCCTTTCTTTGAAGCTGAAGAAATTGAAAAAATAGGTCAGAACTTGAAATATGACATTAAGGTTCTTGCGAAATATAACATAGAAGTAAAAGGTAATTTATTCGATACCATGATCGCGCATTATTTGATCAACCCCGATATGCGACATAATATGGATATACTTGCGGAAACTTATCTCAACTATACTCCACAATCCATTACTGAACTTATTGGCAAAAAAGGAAAGAATCAGGGGAACATGAGAGATGTTCCTTTGGAGAAACAAACCGAATATGCAGTAGAAGATGCAGATATCACCCTTCAGCTAAAACAACATTTTCAGCCCGAACTGAAAGAAGCTGAAACTGAAGAGCTTTTCAATGAAATAGAGATTCCGCTTGTTCGTGTATTAGCAGATATGGAACTGGAGGGCATCAATCTGGACGAAAATTTCCTTAAATCGCTTTCTACAGATCTAGAGAAAGATATCGCAAGTCTAGAGAAGAAGATCTATGAAGATGCGGGGGAAGAATTTAATATTGCCTCTCCAAAGCAACTTGGGATCATTCTTTTCGAGAAGTTGGAATTGGTTAAAAAGCCCAAGAAAACGAAGACAGGACAATATTCCACGAGTGAAGATGTGCTTTCTTATTTAGCTTCAGAACATAAGATAGTGGAAAGTGTTTTGGAATATAGAGGACTAGTAAAGCTGAAGAATACTTATGTAGATGCGCTACCTAATCAAGTTGAAAAAACTACCGGCAGAGTGCATACAGATTATATGCAAACTGTGGCTGCTACCGGAAGATTGAGTTCAAATAATCCTAACCTTCAGAATATCCCAATTAGAACAGAGCGAGGAAGACAGGTTAGAAAGGCATTTATTCCGAGAGATAAAAATTACACTTTACTAGCTGCCGATTATTCCCAGATAGAATTGCGAATTATTGCTGCGTTAAGCAAGGAAGAAAATATGATAGACGCCTTTAAAAAGGGTGAAGATATTCATGCTTCTACTGCTGCAAAAGTTTTTAATGTTCCATTAGAAGAAGTTACGAGGGAACAACGTAGCAATGCGAAAACCGTGAATTTTGGGATCATTTACGGAGTTTCAGCTTTCGGTTTAAGCAATCAGACAGATCTTTCCAGAGGAGAAGCAAAGGAATTAATAGACACTTATTATGAGACCTATCCACAACTTCGAAATTACATGAATGAGCAAATTGATTTCGCTAGAGATCATGGATATGTACAAACCGTATTAGGAAGACGCAGGTATTTAAAAGATATCAACTCTCAAAATGCTGTGGTTCGTGGTGCAGCAGAACGAAATGCTGTGAACGCACCTATTCAAGGAAGTGCTGCGGATATCATTAAAATAGCGATGATCAATATTCATAAAAAATTGAAGGAAGGGAATTATAAAACCAAGATGCTTTTACAAGTTCATGATGAATTGGTATTTGATGTATATAATGAAGAATTGCCTAAAATGCGAGAAATGATCAAGTCTGAAATGGAAAATGCTTTTAAAATGGAAGTCCCTTTAAATGTAGATTTAGGAGAGGGTAGAGATTGGCTGGAAGCACATTAACAGTTATCATTTAGCAGTTATCAGTTATTAGTTATCATTTATCAGTTAAAAATAAACAGTTAGCTATCTGCCAAGAACAATTAACAGTTGGGAGTGAGGAAAATAATTATTCTGAGTTTGATTAAAGGTTTCTACTATTTATTTAAAAGTAAAAAAGCCATCCCCACTTAAAAAAGACAGCTTTTTATAAATTGGAATTTTCTTTATACTCTAGAATATTCCAAGGCTAAAATTGTAATTTTAGATGCCGAAGTATTGCCTGGATCGCTTACATAAGCTTTAGACTCCGCTTTGGTAATATCAAATGCGAAAGTGGTAGTATTATAATTTAAAACTTTCCTCTCTGTATAAATGGTTCCATCTATACTAATATTAAGTATAAGATCTGTCCCTTCAATACTCCAGGTTCCAAAGTCAACTCGATTTTTTGCACAAACCACTTCTTTACCAGTTGCACCTCCATTAAAATCTAATCGACCATTAATTGTAGAAAATTCTCTTTTTACACTTCCATCGGCTTGTGTAACCTGATTGAAAATTATGTTCATATCATTAAAACAAAGTGATTCATTTAATAAATTTTTATCCAAAATACCATCATTGTTTAGATCTACTAAAGTGTCTGAAGTCATGGCAGACAGTTTCCATTCTCCAACGAGATTTTCTGGATTTATTGTTGTGGCAAAATTGCTTGATTTAAAGGTTGAATCTGCTGCAACATCCTCTTTACTACAGGATAATAGGAAAATAACTAGAATAAAAAATAGGGAGAAGTTGTAGTTTTTTATCATGTAGATAATTGATTTAAGGATATTTAAAGGACAAATCTACATTTTTTAATATAAATTTTATAACAATATTAACACCGATATTACCATTTATCGTTAAATAACGTACTTAGACGATAAACGCTAATTGTTTTGTTTTATCAAATATGCAGTACTTAACCTTCATTATATTTGTGATAGCAAAGTGTAAAAAAGTTTATCGATTATAGACCTGGAATAAGCTATCAAAAGGTATTGAGAGCCAACGAATTCTGTTCTAATAAATTAATGAAGGTCTATTTGCATTCTGAATTTATAATTGTACATTTGCACCCCTGTTTTCCCGATAGATTTATCTAGGGGCAGGGAATGGAATGTTTAATAACAAGTAAAATTAATTAGTGTGGA
>JBBSVD010000099.1:0-4960 GCA_038233835.1 Flavobacteriales bacterium
AAAGGATTTGGGATTACAGAAGAAAATATTTTTCCAATGTGGGATTGGGTTGGTGGAAGATTCTCGTTGTGGAGCGCAGTAGGATTATCTATAAGTTTAGCGGTTGGCTTCGAGAAATTCGATCAGTTGCTTACAGGTGCTCATAAAATGGATCTTCATTTTAAAGAAACCCCTTTTAGAGATAACATTCCAGTTCAAGCAGCTTTATTGAGTATTTGGTATAACAATTTCTTTAAAGCAGAGAGCGAAGCGGTGATACCTTATTCTCAATATTTGCAGAAATTACCTAGTTATCTTCAGCAAGCAATTATGGAGAGTAACGGGAAAAGTATTGACAGAAATGGAAATCCAGTAACCTATGAAACTGGAAATATTATTTGGGGAGAACCGGGCACCAATTCCCAACACGCTTTTTTTCAGTTAATACATCAAGGAACCAAATTGATCCCTGCAGATTTTATTGGTTTCAAAAAATCTTTATTCGAGGATAAAGATCATCATGATAAATTGATGGCGAATTATTTCGCTCAGACGGAAGCTCTTCTTATGGGTAAAACCGAAGAACAGGTCTTAAAGGAATTGCAAAAATCAAAATTATCTGAGCAGGATATTCACAATTTACTTCCTTTTAAAGTTTTTAAAGGAAATAAGCCCACTAATTCTATTTTAATTGAAAGATTAACTCCAGAAAGTTTAGGGAAATTGATCGCTATGTATGAACATAAAATATTTGTACAGGGCATAATTTGGAATATTTATAGTTTTGACCAATGGGGTGTAGAATTGGGCAAGCAGTTAGCTTCAAATATTTTAAACGAAATTACCAGCTCTAGCCTTTTAAACCATGATGAATCCACTAAAAATTTGTTAAATTCTTACCTAAAATAAGATTCTGCTATTTGTTAATAATTCGTTAATAGCATTAAAGTGCTTGATACGAATAACTTGAATTAAAATAGTATGTTTGCGTGGGTGAAATGTTAAAGTCGATAATCTTAACATTTAGTTAAAGTTAGATTTTAAGAAATTCACTTCTTTTGCCGCAAATTATAAACTAAACAAACAAACAAACAATTTACGCATGAGGAAATTATTAGCCTTAGCATTGTTCTTAACAACTGCTACAATTTTTGCTCAAGGAACCCTTACCGGGACGGTAATGGATTCTGAAATGAACGCCCCTTTGCCAGGAGCAACTGTAATGATAATGGGCACAAACAACGGAACCACTACAGATTTTGACGGAAAATTTTCGTTAAATGTGCAAGCTACGTCTGGAACAATAGAGATTAGTTTTATTGGTTTCGAAAGGAAATCTATGAAATTTACTTTGGCCAATGGCGAAACTAAGAATTTAGGGAACCTTGTATTAAATACAGATGCAGGTGCTCTTTCTGAAGTGGTTGTTACAGGTATTGCAGATTTAGCTAAGGATCGTCAAACTCCGGTTGCTGTTTCTACAATTAGAGCAGAAGAGATTCAAGAGAAATTAGGATCTCAAGAATTTCCCGAAATTTTGAATACTACTCCTTCTATCTATGCTACTAAACAAGGTGGTGGTTTTGGAGATGCACGTATTACCATTCGTGGATTCGATACGCAAAACTCTGCAGTAATGATTAACGGTATCCCTGTAAACGACATGGAGAATGGTCAAGTATATTGGAGTAACTGGGCTGGATTAAGTGATGTTACTACTGCAATACAAGTGCAACGTGGATTGGGTTCTTCTAAATTAGCAGTTTCTTCTGTGGGTGGAACAATTAACGTAGTTACAAGATCTGCAGATAAAGCAGAAGGTGGATTTGTGAAAGCTAGCTTTGGAAATGACAATTATTTGAAAACCACTGCATCTTACAATACAGGATTAAACGAGAATGGGTGGTCTGGATCTTTTTTATTAGGCCGTACTTCTGGAGATGGTTATGTAAATGGGACAGAATTTGAAGGTTACAATTACTTTATAGGTGTTGGCTACAAAGCTAACGAAAACCATGAATTCAATTTTATGTTAACTGGAGCGCCACAACAACATAACCAAAGAGGATTTTTTACAAGCCTTCAAAGTTATTTAGATTATGGTAAGGACGGAGAACCAAATGAAAAGTACAATCCAGATTTTGGATATAGAAATGGGGAAGAATTTACTTTTGCTGGAAACTTCTACCACAAACCAGTTACTTCTTTAAACTGGGAATGGGATTTATCTAATAAATCTAAATTATCTACTTCTGCATATGCTTCCTTTGGACGAGGTGGATCTATAGGTGCTATAGGTAGAATAAACGGTAAACAATCTTTTGCATTACCTAAAACCGAAGATGGATTACTTCCTATAGACGATATTTTTGCTTGGAATTCAGGTCAAGACGTTCCATCTTTGGGAGATCCTAGAAAACCTTATTCAGGGGATGGAGCTTTTCAAGGACAATTTGTAAATACTGGCAACAGGGATCGTAGTGGTGAAAATGGAATTTCACAACGTTCTTCTGTAAACTCTCATAACTGGTTTGGAATAATTTCAAATTTTGAAACTGCATTGAATGAAAATTTATCTTTGAGTGTTGGAGGAGATTTAAGATCTTATAAAGGATTTCATTATAGAAGGTTAGTAGACCTTATGGGGGCAGATATTTATGTTTCTAATGCAGATAGAAACAACCCAAATCGCTTTTTGACTGAAACTTACGAACCTACCGCTGGAAATACCTTAAATGTTTTTAAGAGTATAGATGATGAAGAAAAAATTGATTATTACAATGAAGGTCTTGTAAGATGGGCTGGAGCATTTGGTCAGTTAGAATATATTAAAGGTCCTGTTTCTGCCTTCGTTCAAGGATCTATATCTAATCAAGGATTTAAGAGAGTTGATTATTTTGATGAATTGCCTGAAAATCGGGAAACAGATTGGGAGAATATTCTTGGAGGAAACATTAAAGGGGGACTTAACTATAATATAGATGAGAACCATAATGTTTTCGGTAATATTGGATATTACTCAAAACAACCTTTATTTGATGCCGTTTATCCTGGAAATAGAAATGATTTAAATGAAGACCTTAAAAATGAAAAAGTATTTGGAGTTGAGTTAGGATATGGTTTCCGTTCTCAATATTTTAATGCTAACGTTAACCTTTACAGAACTTCTTGGGCAGATAGATTTGAAACAGCTGGAGCTACATTCTTTAGAGGTACACCAGAAGAAATTAGAGGAACAGCAAACTTACAAGGGATTACTCAAGTACATAAAGGGGTAGAATTTGATCTTTACGGAAGAGTAGGAAATAAATTTAAATGGAACGCAATGCTTTCTGTTGGTGATTGGGAATATAAAGATGATGTAGAAGCCAATTTCTTTAATGATAGTCAAGATCCAATTCCAGGTGTAGAGCCGGGTATTCTTAGCTTAGATGGAGTGAAAGTTGGAAATGCAGCTCAACTTACTGCAAGTGTTGGTGCAGATTATACAATTATTGAAAATTTAAAAGTGGATGCAACTTATAGATTTGCAGATAATTTATATGCAGATTATGAAGCTCCAGCTGCGCTAAATAATCCAGATTTCGATGTTTTTGAATTACCATCTTTTGGTTTGTTAGATTTAGGAGTATCTTATGGATTAGATCTTGGAGAGAATCAATTAGGTTTTAGAGTAAACGTGAATAACGTTACAGATAATATTTATATATCTGAATCTAATACTAATATTTTAGCAGGAGCTAGAGAAGGGGACACAACTTATGATGGAATAAACACCAGAAATAATGTTTTCTTTGGATATGGTAGAACTTGGAATGCTGCGGTTAGTTTCAAATTTTAATATAAAAGAATAGTATATTTAAAATCGCCTCGGGAAACCGTGGCGATTTTTTTATTAAAAAAACTATATTTACCTAAAAACATTGATATGTACGAAACTATTCAATTTATACACTCTTATTGGGCATATTTAGTGCTTATTGTTCTTGTGGTAGCATCTGTAAATTCAATTGTTGGTTATGCTGCCAATAAAGAATATGGTGCAACCAATTTTAGAATAGCACTTTTCACCCTTATTGTTTCTCATTTACAGTTATTAATAGGTATTGTACTGTATTTTACTGCGCCTTATTTTAAAATGTGGAGTGAAGTTGGAATGGGTGGAGTAATGAAGGATTCTACATTAAGATTGTATAATGTAGAACATCCAATTGTGATGATCTTGGCTATTGTTCTTATAACAATGGGATACTCAAAACATAAGAAGAAACTTACCTCAAAACCAAAATTTAAGATCCTTGCTATTTTTTATACACTTGCATTGATCTTGGTGCTGTCTAGAATACCTTGGAGCGCTTGGTTTTAGTTTGAATAAACTTTTTATACTAAGCTTTTCCGTTCCATTCAGCATAGAACTGATCTAAGAACTGTATCATATACAAGTGCCTTTGTTCTGCAATTTCTTTCCCGGTTTCGGTGTTCATTCTATCCTTTAATAATAATAGCTTTTCATAGAAATGATTGATAGTTGGAGCAGTGGATGCTTTATATTCCTCTTTGCTCATTTCCATATTTGGAGCGATCTTAGGATCATAAAGTCCTCTTCCTTTAAATCCTCCATAATTAAATGTTCTGGCAATCCCAATGGCACCAATCGCATCCAATCTATCTGCATCTTGAACTACATCTAATTCATTGGAATGAAAAACCTGATCTGTGTTCCCGCCTTTAAAGGAAATGTTTTCAATGATATTTATTACATGAGCAATTATCCCTTCAGAAACCTTTTGAGTGCTTAAAAAGGCTCTGGCAACCTTTGGCCCAACTGTTTCATCTCCATTATGAAATTTAGAATCGGCGATATCATGTAAAAGCACACCCAATTCTACTGTTAACAAATCCACATCTTCTGTTGCAGCTATTAATTTAGAATTATTCAGCACTCTTAAAATATGAAACCAATCATGACCTCCTTCTGCAT
>JBBSVD010000100.1:0-4834 GCA_038233835.1 Flavobacteriales bacterium
AAAATACTACCCGTTAGTAGGAATGCGGATCGTCCTTCTATCAACGGCTTGTTTTTGAATTGGGTCATTGTTATTATCGTTTTCTGTAGTTGAAGTTACAAAAAATGTTGCTCCAAAAATGGCAGCAGCGAATAAGATAGCTTTGATTTTCATAATTATAGGTTTTTATGTGATTTTTCGTATTGATTTCTGAAACAAACCTAAATGATTATAATACACTAATATTTAATACCTTAATCGTACCTTTGCACCCTTTTTCAAGGCAAAAATAGCCTGTATTTCCAACAATTTTACTTGTCGAAAATAAGCTAAAAATCATCATCTTTCGCTGAATTACGAATTTATTAAAATCCCACCTTTCATATGGGTTCATTTTGTATTCTTTTTCTTACAATCCAGAGCGCGCAGGAATTATGAGCTTTATTTTAATCATTAACAAAACTTTAACATTCTAGTGCCCTTATCTATGATCAAAATCTCCAATTTTTGAACATCCTCATCCAATAATTTTTCAATTTTCTGAGGCCATTCGATCAATTTCCATGCATCTAGATTAAAATAATCCTCTATGCCCATGTCTAAAGCTTCCATTTCATCTTCTATTCTGTAAAAATCGAAATGAAAGATCTTACCTTGATCCGTTTGATATTCATTAACAAGTGAGAAAGTAGGGCTAGACGCCAAGTCTGGCGCACCAAGCGCTTTTACAAGCGCCTTAATGAGAGTGGTTTTTCCAGCTCCCATTTCCCCATAAAATAATAGCGTTTTACTATTAACTTCGGAAAGTAATTTCACAGCTATTCTATCAATTTCTGATAGCTCGTAGGTTAACGTCATTCAAAATTAGATTTTTGGCTCTGTAAAGATATGTAATTTATTATTACCTAGGCAATAAGACCACAAATGGGATGATCATTTCCTGCATAGAAACCCCTCCATGTTGATAGGTATTTCTAAAATAATTCACGTAATAATTGTAATTATTTGGATAAGCGAAAAAGGAGTCTCCTTTTGCAAATATGAATGAGCTGCTCATATTAATAGTTGGAAGATGGATCTTTTTAGGATCTTTAGCTGCTAAAACTTCTTTATTATCATAAGTAAGGCTTTTTCCAGTCTTATATCTTAAATTAAGACTGGTGTTTTTATCTCCTATTACTTTAGATGGTGTTTTTACATTTATAGTACCATGATCTGTAGTTAAAATGAGCTTAAATCCTAATTGCTGTGCTTGCTGAATTATTTCTAACAAAGGAGAATTCTTGAACCAACTTTGAGTCAAGGATCTATACGACTTATCATTTGAAGCTAATTCCTTGATCACTTCCATTTCTGTTTTAGAATGGGAAAGCATGTCCACAAAATTGTAAACCACCACAGTTAGATCATTCTCCTTTTGGGTCTTAAAATTCTCTACTAATTTTTTTCCTGCCTTCAAACTGGAGATCTTATGATATTCATATTTAATATCAAGTCCTAAACGCTTTAATTGGGATTCTAAGAATTCTGCTTCAAACATATTCTTCCCACCATCTTCAGTATCGTTTAACCAATATTTTGGAAATAACTTTTCCATCTCACTTGGCATTAATCCACTAAAGATCGCATTTCTAGCGTATTGAGTAGCAGTAGGGAGTATGCTATAAAAAGGGACTTCTTGCTCCTTCTTATAGTAGTTGTTTATTGTAGTCTCGAATGATTTCCATTGGTCATATCTCATATTATCTACCACGACTAATAAAGTAGGCTGACTTTTACTTATCTCTGGAACTATCTTTTGCTTAAATAAGGTATGAGACATTACCGGTGCATTTGCATTTTCCTCGAACCATTCTGGGTAATTCTTATCTATAAATTTACAGAACTGGTTGTTAGCCTCCAGTTTTTGAGATTCCAAGATCTCGAACATTCCGCTATCTTCTATATTCTCTAATTCTAATTCCCAGTAAATTAAACGTTGGTAAAGTTCTGCCCAACCTTCAAAAGAATTTACATCGTTCATATCCATAGAGATCTTTCTAAACTCTTGTTGATAGTTAGAAGTGGTCTTTTCAGTAATTAATCTGGAATGGTCTAAATTCTTCTTTAAACTCAATAATATCTGGTTGGGATTAACCGGTTTGATCAAATAATCTGCTATTTTAGAACCAATAGCTTCTTCCATAATATATTCCTCTTCACTCTTGGTGATCATTACTACAGGAACATCTGCGTGCTTTTCCTTGATCTCTGCTAAGGTTTCAATTCCAGTGAGTCCGGGCATATTTTCGTCGAGAAATACTATATCAAAATTTTGAGAATCTATTTGTTCAATAGCTTCCATACCACTTTTACAGGTAGTTACTTCATAATTTTTAGATTCAAGAAATATAATGTGTGGTTTAAGCATATCGATTTCATCGTCTGCCCAAAGTATTTTTATTTTGTTCATTTGATATTATTTTTATTAGCGCATTTGAGTAGAAGATTCTTCGCTCAAGGAGCATTTAGTTTATCAAATGTCCTTTATGGACATCATATATGTATCTTTGCTATAATTTAAAAGGATTTTAAGCTTGGCCACAAGAACAAAACTCAAAATATTTAACGACCCAATTTACGGTTTTATTACTATTCCTTCGGAATGTATCTTTAAGATTATTGCACATCCTTACTTTCAAAGATTACGCAGGATTTCACAAATGGGAATGTCTTATTTAGTTTATCCTGGCGCACATCATACAAGATTTCATCATGCATTGGGTGGGTTGCATTTAATGCAACAAGCCATCGAAATACTTCGTTTTAAAGGGGTTGAAATAAATAAAGACGAGGAAGAAGGTCTGCAAATTGCCATTTTGTTGCATGATATTGGCCATGGTCCTTTTTCTCACGCAATGGAGCATAGTATTGTAGAAGGCTTATCCCATGAGTGTATTTCTCTGTTATTTATGCAGGAAATGAATGCCAACTTTAACCAAAGTTTAACGCTGGCAATGGAGATCTTTAATGGGAACTATCCAAGAAAATTTATGAACCAGTTGGTATCAAGTCAGTTGGATATGGATAGATTAGACTATTTGAAACGTGACAGTTTTTATACTGGAGTACCTGAGGGGAATATCAATAGCGAACGTATTATCACAATGCTAAATGTGGTTAATGATCAATTGGTAGTAGAAGAAAAAGGAATTTATTCTGTAGAAAAATTTCTTGTAGCGCGAAGATTGATGTATTGGCAAGTTTATCTACACAAAACGGGAGTAGCTGCAGAACAATTACTCATTCGCGTTTTAAAAAGAGCCAAAGAACTTATAGAAAATGGAGCAGATCTGCCTTGCAGTCCGCCCTTGTCTTTTTTCTTACATAATAAGGTAACTTTGAATACTTTTGATTCAGCTACCTTGCACACATTTGCAAAACTTGATGATTACGATATTATTTCAGCAATGAAACTTTGGCTAGATTATGAGGATTTTGTGTTGCGTAATTTATGTGAAATGTTGCTTAACAGAGATTTGCTTAAGGTTAAATTGAAGAAAAATCCAATTCAGCCAGAAAGCTTAGAGAAGTATGCTCTTAAGCTTCAGAAGAAATACAATATTAATAGAGAAGAAGCCAATTATTTTGTTTTTAGCGGTGAAATTTCTAATGTGGCATATTCCAGTGAAAGCAATAAGATTCAAATATTGCATAGAAATGGTAAAACCAGCGATGTAGCTAAAGCATCAGATCAATTAAATTTGAAAGCACTTTCTAAGGAAGTAACTAAATATTATATCTGTTACCCGAAGACTAAAGATTAACGCATTTTTTTTACTTTTGCCAGAATGAAATTTACTGCAGCACAAATAGCCGAGATATTAAATGGAACTGTTGACGGGAATCCGGATACGGAAGTTGAGAAATTGGCTAAAATTGAAGAAGGTACCAAAGGTTCTTTAACTTTTTTAAGCAATCCTAAATATACCTCCTATATATATTCTACAAATGCATCTATAGCAATTGTAAGTGAAGATTTTCGTATAGACCAAGAAATTACTACCACGCTAATACGTGTAAAGGATCCGTATAAAGCTTTTTCTACTTTGTTAGAATATTATAATCAGGTGAAATTAAATATAAGCGGAATTGAAGAGCCTAATTATATTTCAGAATCTGCAACCTATGGAGAAAATATCTATTTGGGAGCTTTTGCCTACTTAGGTAAAAATGTAAAAATTGGAAATGATGTAAAAATCTATCCAAATAGTTTTATTGGAGATAATTCAGTGATAGGGGATGAAACCATTATTTTTCCTGGAGTTAAGATCTATTCTGAAACCATAATAGGGAAATCTTGCATTATTCACGCAGGAGCAGTAATTGGTGCTGATGGATTTGGATTTAGCCCTAATGATACTGGAGAATATGCTAAGATTCCACAAATTGGAAATGTTATTATTGAAGACAATGTAGATGTTGGTGCAGGAACCACTATAGATAGAGCCACTTTGGGTTCTACCATAATTAGAAGCGGTGTAAAATTAGATAACCAGATTCAAATCGCACATAATGTAGAAATAGGTTGTAATACTGCTATTGCGGCGCAAACGGGAATTGCAGGCTCTACTAAAATAGGTAAGAACTGCCTTATTGGTGGTCAAGTTGGTTTTGCAGGTCATTTAACTATAGGTGATAGAGTTAAAATTCAGGCGCAATCAGGGATAGGAAGAAATGTGGCAGATGATGAAGTTTTACAAGGATCTCCAGCCTTTGGCTATGGTGATTACAATAAGTCTTACGTTCATTTTAAAAACCTTCCAAAAACAGTTGACAGATTGAACAATTTAGAAAAAAACATAAAAAAGAATGG
>JBBSVD010000101.1:0-4689 GCA_038233835.1 Flavobacteriales bacterium
ATTAACTATATGGATTTGGTAAGTAATGTTTGGTATTTGTGGTTGCTATTAATAGGAACTATTATCTATATTCAATTTACTTCCAAAAAAGATCCAATAGATAAATCGGATAAAGAAGAATTTATATTAGATGAGATGTTAGCTGAATAAATCGGTCTATTTTTTTTTGTTTTATGTTGAGTTTCGGATTTATTAACGACCAAAAAGTTGTAAAAACTGTAACTTTAAATATTAATTGCTTTAAGAATTCAAAGAAACAATTTATGGAAAACAAGAAAATTAAAAACATAAAACCATTGGGTTTCCCATGGGAGACCAGTGATCCATTTTTATTTTGCGCTCACCACCGAGATGAATATCCAAATGGAAATGAAAAGATGGGACCGGCAGTACCTTTAGACGGTAGAAATATTGGCCAAGATTTTACAATTAAGGATGGTTGGAGAATGTATCACGGTAGTACCATGCCTGGTTTTCCTTTTCATCCCCACAGAGGATTTGAAACTATAACTATTAATAAAGAAGGTTTTGTAGATCACACAGATTCTTTAGGCGCTGCAGGTAGATTTGGTGCTGGAGATGTGCAATGGATGACCGCGGGGGAAGGTGTGCAACATTCAGAAATGTTTCCTCTTGTTAAGGAAAATGAAGCCAATCCTTTAGAAATATTTCAGATATGGTTGAATCTTCCTAAGGTTAATAAAATGGTAGAGCCTCATTTTAAAATGCTTTGGGCAGAGGAAATTCCGCTTGTGGTAAATGAGGATTCAAATGGCAATAAAACAGAGATAAATTTAGTAGCGGGCAAACTTGGGCAAGTATCTGCACTTTCTCCAACACCAGACTCTTGGGCTGCAGATCAAAACAATGAAGTAATGGTGCTTACTATTAAGATGGCTCCTAATGCAGTTTATACTCTCCCGGCAAGTGATAAAGAAATTACCAGAAGTCTTTATTTTTATAAAGGCAGCAGTATAAGCATTGAAAAGGAAGATATCTTAGAAGGACATGTTATTAATGTATTGTCTACAGAAGATCTTGAAATTAAAAATGGAGAACGTGAAGCTTTTCTATTAGTGCTACAAGGTAAGCCTATTAATGAACCAGTTGCACAATATGGACCTTTTGTGATGAATTCTCAAATGGAGATTCAACAAGCTTTACAAGATTTTCAACGCACCCAATTTGGAGGGTGGCCTTGGCCAGAAACAGAACAAGCGCATCCTAGAGAGAAAGGAAGATTTGCCTTACATGCAGATGGAAGAGAAGAAAATAAGAATTAATTAAAGAAGTGATAAAAAAATGGAAGAAGTGGATCTAAAGAAAGTGAAATATGTGCTTCCTGCAGAAAAATTAGACATGGATGGTTTTCCTGTAAAGCAGGCATTACCAACTCATAAGATTCAACAGGTAGATCCCTTTTTATTATTGCATCATGCTAAGGTAAAATTCAATAAGAACAGAGCTGCAAAGCATCAGGGAGTTGGGCCGCATCCACATAGAGGTTTTTCTCCGGTGACTTTTATTGTAGAGGGGGAAGTGAGACATCTTGAAAGATGGGGTCATAATCAGGCTAATAGGCTAATTTCATTTTATTTTTAAAGATCTTCGCTGCAGCCGTATAACCACCATCGGTTCCATCTACAAAATGAATATGATTGTCTTTCCTATCTTCAACATAACAAGACATTACAGATGCGTGCGTTATATGAATACCATAGTTTATCTTCTTATCAGCTTCCAATTTATCTAAATAGGTGACTAATCGTTTTATCTGAGTTAGATCTCCAGAAATCACTGTATTTATAGAACCATCTATCATTAATGTATCAGATAACTGACTTACTTTTTGTAGATAACTTTTCCCTTCTTTAAAGTATTTAAAATAGTATTTTCCCAATCCAGTTACAAGCCAATTCTTTATTAGATAGATAAAATCGTACTTACCAATTCTGGCATACATTTCTTTTCTTATCTTATCTAAAGTAGCGTCCAGCTTTAATTTTAAAGTTGTGATGGGTTGTCTCTCATGTAAGTCTCCAAAAATTAGATCTAATTTAGTAATGATCTCTTTATATATTAACCTTTGAGATATTTCGTCCATACAGTTAATTAATAAACAAACAACCTTTTGTTCAGATTTTGGAGGATCTATTTCATCCCATCTGCATTCCATTCCTGTGAGATCAAGTTTTTTACGAGTAATTACTTCCTTAACATCTTCTTCGTAAGTATTTTTTATAAGTTTCTCAGCATGTTTAAGTGCCGTGCCTAAAGCTATGGGGGTAATTAGATACTCATTCAATCTAATTTTTGCAATGTTCAAGTTATGACCCTGCTCATACATTTCTTTCACAGAAATTGCTCCGACTCTTAGATCAAGCTTCAAATTCTTTTTTACATGGATCCTTTGGGTGTTTAGCACGTATAACAGATCTTTTAGAATACTTGGTGGGACTATAAATGTTGCGCCATCTCCACCAAAGAAATATGGAATCTTGATCTTGCTTTTATATTTTTTAAGCTGATTTAGAACAGCAACAATACTGCCCGTAGCTGCAAGATTCACTTCGTTGTGTAAACCGTTGGCAATAGCTTGGGTACTTTCCTCGATATCTGCAACTACAATATGCCAGTTCTCTGGGACTTTTTCAAATAAGCGATCATCCCCTAAGAGTTTTCTTAAGGGTATATTATGGGGAATTAATTTTTTGAAAAAAAATTTGTTATCGTTCATTAAAAATGGAAATGGGGCATTGTAACAAATATATCTGAAATATATGCAGCTTCCTTGTTGTTTTGGGAAAACTTTAATTGCTTAAAAATGTATAGTTTAACTCGGCATTATTCAATTGTCTTTATATTTTTCTAATTTTATTACTGTGATATTTTCAAAACAATTCTATACAGCTTTCTATTTAAGAATTTTAATAGCAATCATGTTGCTAGTATTTTTTTATTCTTGTACCAGACTACAGTACAGAGAAACTGATAAGGAATTACGGGATAAATTTGAAGCTATCCAGTTACAACCTGAGATCACCTATTTTAGGATAGATAGTCTAAAGGCAAAGATCCGTGTCCTAAAGATCACTAAACCTACAAATAAAACAAATGTAGTTTTCCTTCATGGATCACCTAGTTCGCTTTCTTCATGGACGCGCTACTTAAAAGATAGCTTACTTCTTTCGAAAGCAAATTTATGGGCGATAGATAGACCAGGTTTGGGATATTCTAATTTTGGTAGATCCATGCCATCAATTGATATTCAAGCCCGAGTATTAACCAGTATTTTGAGAGATCTAAGACTCAAAAATATAATTATAGTTGGAACTTCCTACGGAGGGCCAGTAGCTGCAGGGATCGCTCTTCACAATAAGGAGGTCAAAGGCGGGGTTTTAATATCAAGTGCTATGGATCCGGAATTAGAACGGCAATTTTGGGGATCCAGACTTACGCAGTGGTGGGCAACCCGCTGGCTTGTACCAACAGGATACCGCGTAGCTGGAGATGAAAAGACCATACATGCAAAGGAACTAAGTGAATTGCAAAATGATTGGCAAAAGCTAAAGATCCCATTAATTCATATTCATGGGACCATAGATGATATAGTTCCTTACGAAAATGTAAAGTTCACTAGAGAACATTTTGAGAATATTAAAATTGTAAGTGTTCCAAATGCTGGTCACGAAATCTCTTATAGAAGACCTGAATTAGTTATTCCGTTGATACTAGAGTTAATTGAAGTTTTAGAAATAGATTCACCATAAAAATAGCATGATCTATTTTGTAAAATTCATACTTCCAAATATGCAAAATCAAGTTATGGATTGTCGTTTATAACAATAATAGTGGTTTCGTCACCTGGTCCTGATGATTAGAGAAATTTCGTCGTCTCATTTTATTTTAATGCTTTATTCTGTAATAAGATTCTTAAACTCACAGGGAATCTTGACAGAATGTTTTATCATTTCATGAAGCAGTGCGGACAATTCGATTTAGCTTCAACTTTGATAACTGCTGCTGTAGAAATAACTAAGCAAATGATAGATTCAAATGGGAAAGCTGGGAAAAACACTGGAGCTTTTGAAAGTCTTGTTCCTAAACAAAGTATCTTAAAGAAAATAAGTAAATATTTAAACCAACAAGATTTCTTAAAAACAAACAAAAGAAACTTTTAGATATGCCACTAGAAGATTTTAAAGCTGTAATTAAGGTGTCTTGAAAATTAAGAAATGATTAATGTTTTTGTCTGCGATAAGGCTACATATTTCGAAGAAGTGAAAAAATTGGGTAGAGAAATTGTAGAACTTGATATCTATGAGAATCCCCTCTCAATTTTATTAAAAACTTCAGCGTTTACAAATTATTTATTTGGATTAATTGTGTTGCGCTAGTTTTAGTAACTTGCGTAACATATTTTATTTAGAAAATTCGACTAAACCCTATATTTATGAATTTATATTCCTCTCTAGAAAGCTATGTAAACTCACAAAAAAAAATAAGTGTTTATTTTATTCTTTTAGGGCTACTTTTGTTGATAATCGCGGGATATTCTTATTTTTTAGAATATCGCAACCCTTTTTATCAAGGCTTATTTCTTGGAAGTCTTTTTACAGGAATACTAATTATTTTGACCGGAGTAATCTATGGAATTTTAAATAATAGAATTTTAATTTCTGTAGAGGA
>JBBSVD010000102.1:0-4354 GCA_038233835.1 Flavobacteriales bacterium
ACCAGACACCCTTACTCCCGTGAGTGTCTATCTTAAAATTCGGGATAAATACCCTAACAGCTTACTTTTGGAGAGTAGTGATTATCATGCAAACGATAATAGTTTTTCATATATATGTTGCAATCCAATAGCTTCCATAAAGGTAAAAAACGGACAGATCCAAGAACTCTATCCGGATGGCTCTAAAAAACTGACGGAGATAACTCCTAAAATTAAGGTTGCAGAAGTAATTCAGGGTTTCTCTTACTTATTTAAAACCGAAAATTCAAATTTCAAGTTTATAAACAACGGACTGTTTGGATATACTGGATATGATGGAGTTCAATATTTCGAAGATATTAAGATCACCAAAAAGAAAGGAGATCTAGAAATTCCTGAGGTTTATTATGCGGTTTATCAGAACATCATTGCCATCAACCATTTCAATAACGAAGCATATATCTTCGATCATAACTTTAATTCAGAAAGCAAATTAGAGGAAATTGCTCAACTCATAAAAGTGAAGAATTTTGCGAGTTATAATTTCCGAAGAGACCTTGCTCCTATCTCGAATCTTACCGATGCAGAGTTTAAAGAAAATGTGAAATTAGGAAAGAAACACTGCCAAAGGGGAGATGTTTTTCAGTTAGTGCTTTCACGTAGATTTACTCAAAGTTTTAAGGGAGATGAATTCAATGTATACAGAGCCTTAAGAAGTATTAATCCTTCTCCTTATTTATTCTACTTCGATTATGGTGATTTTAAGATCTTCGGAAGTTCTCCAGAAGCGCAATTAGTGGTTTCTAATGGAAAAGCGGAGATACATCCTATCGCCGGAACTTTTAAAAGAACCGGAAATGATGAGCAGGATGCCGCTTTAGCTAAAGAATTGTCTGAAGACGATAAAGAAAATGCTGAGCATGTGATGTTAGTAGATCTCGCCAGAAATGACCTTAGCCGACATAGCACTAATGTAAAAGTGGATAAATACAGAGAGGTTCAATTCTTCTCCCATGTTATTCATTTAGTAAGTAAAGTAACTGGAACAATAAACAAAGATGTTGGTACCATGCAAATTGTTGCCGATACTTTTCCTGCAGGGACGCTTAGTGGTGCACCAAAACATAGCGCGATGACCTTAATTGAAAAATATGAGAATGTAAATAGAAGTGCTTATGGAGGTGCAATTGGTTTTATGGATTTCAACGGAAATTATAATCAAGCCATTATCATTAGGTCCTTTGTAAGTAAGAATCATCAATTACATTATCAGGCAGGAGCAGGAATTGTTTCTGAATCTAATGAAGAAAACGAATTGCAAGAAGTGTTTAACAAGCTAGGCGCATTAACTCAGGCAATGGAAATTGCTGAAGAAATTTAAAATGAAAGTAAACGAAAATAAGAAAATAGACGCAAAGATCGAGTTTCAAACTAGCAAGAGAACCTCTGTTTTAGTTATAGATAACTACGATTCTTTTGTATACAATTTGGTGCATTATCTGGAAGAATTAGATTGTGATGTAACTGTAATTAGAAACAATGAAGTTGATCTGGACATGATCGCTAAATACGATAAGATCTTGCTTTCTCCCGGCCCGGGTATACCAGATGAAGCTGGTTTACTAAAAGAGGTCCTCATTAAATATGCACCAACAAAAAGCATTTTAGGAGTTTGTTTAGGTCAACAAGCAATTGGAGAAGTTTTCGGAGGAAAATTGATCAATTTAGATTCGGTTTTTCATGGGGTTTCTTCAAAGATCATTGTTACAGTAGATGACGAAAGCTTATTTTATCATTTAGACAAAGAACTTATAGTAGGGCGCTATCATTCTTGGGTAGTAGATCCAAATTTACCCGGTTCATTGGAAGCCACATCTTTCGATGAGAATGGGCAGGTAATGTCCCTACGCCATAGAGAATATGATGTAAAAGGGGTTCAGTTTCACCCGGAATCGGTTTTAACTCCTATGGGAAAACAAATTATGAAAAATTGGATCTTAGAAAGCGGAAAATAAACAGATGAAACACATACTCAACAGATTAATAAATCACGAAACCATTTCGAAACAAGAAGCCAGAGAAGTTCTGGTGAATATTTCGAAAGGAGAATACAATGAGAGTCAGATCGCTGCATTTCTTACGGTGTACATGATGCGAAGCATTACCATTGATGAGTTGGAAGGATTTCGAGACGGGCTTTTGGAGCTGTGCCTTTCTGTAGACCTTAGTGCTTACAATGCTATAGATCTTTGCGGAACCGGTGGAGATGGAAAAGACACTTTTAATATTTCTACGCTATCTTCTTTTGTAACTGCAGGAGCAGGAATAAAGGTTTCCAAGCATGGTAATTATGGAGTTTCTTCCATAAGTGGAAGTTCGAATGTAATGGAATATTTGGGTGTTAAATTCACCAATAAAGCTGATTTTTTAGAACGTTGTATAGATAAGGCTGGGATATGTGTATTGCATGCGCCACTTTTTCATCCAGCTATGAAAAATGTTGCTCCTATAAGAAAATCTCTTGCCGTAAAAACCTTTTTTAATATGTTAGGACCTATGGTAAATCCAGCATTTCCAAAGAACCAATTAGTGGGCGTTTTTAGTTTAGAATTGGCCAGAATGTATGGATATCTTTATCAGAACACAGACAAGAATTTCACGATTTTACATGCTTTAGATGGTTATGATGAGATCTCATTAACCGGAGCTACAAAAACAATTTCCAATGCTACTGAAGGAATTCTAGAGCCTTCAGATTTTGGAGTAGAAACTTTAAATGCTTCTGAGATATCTGGTGGAGATTCTATTGAGAATTCAGCCAAAATATTTTTGAACATCTTGAACGGAAAGGGAACAACGCCTCAAAATAATGTGGTTTGTGCAAATGCCGGAATGGCCATTGCTACTTCTACCGGATGTACTCCGAAGGAAGGCTTTATGAAAGCTCAAGAATCTCTAAATTCGGGAATGGCGCTGAAATCTTTGAAGAAATTACAAGAACTTAGTGCTGTATAATTATATTGAAATTTATAAAATGAATATTCTAGATAAAATTATTGCTGATAAACGAAATGAGGTTAGTCTAAAAAAACAGCTGATATCTGCTGAAGATCTCGAGCGTTATCCGCTTTTTGGTTACAATACGAAATCACTGGCTACTGCATTAAAAAGTAGCTCCAGCGGAATTATTGCTGAACATAAACGCAGATCACCATCTAAATCTGTGATCAATCAAGATCTAAATGTGCAAGATGTGGCTTCAGGATATGAAAATTCGGGTGTTTGCGGGATGTCGGTACTAACAGATGGAAAATACTTTGGTGGAGCCTTAGACGATCTTATTTTAGCTAGAGCAGCCGTAAAAATGCCTTTATTGAGAAAAGAATTTATTATTGATGAATATCAGATTCTCGAAGCCAAAGCTCACGGAGCCGATGTAATTCTACTTATTGCTGCAGTATTAACACGAGATGAAATAAAGATATTTTCTGAATTGGCTAAAAGTCTAAGCTTAGATGTCCTTTTGGAGGTTCATAATTTAGAGGAATTAGAGAAGTCTATCATGCCTAGCCTGGATATGTTAGGTGTGAACAATAGGAATTTAAAGACCTTTGAAGTGAGTACGGATATTAGTAAGCAACTTTCAGAAAAGATCCCAAGTGATTTTGTAAAAGTTTCAGAAAGTGGCATTAGCAGTGTGGAAGCTATCAAGGATCTAAAAAATTACGGATATCAAGGATTTTTAATTGGTGAGAACTTTATGAAGACCAATGATCCCGGTAAAAGTGCTTCACAATTTATTCAAGAATTAACAAGCAATTAAAATGAGCGATCTCAAATTGAAAATTTGCGGGATGAAGCATCCAGAAAATATTCTGGAAGTTGCAGCTTTAAATCCAGATTATCTTGGATTCATCTTTTATGAAAGATCTCCTAGAAATTTTTCAGGAGAGATTCCTGACATAGACCCAACCATCAAAAAAACAGGGGTTTTTGTAGATGAAGAGATCGATTTTATTTTAGAGAAAGTTAAAAAACACAAGTTCAGAGCGATTCAACTTCACGGAAACGAATCAGCTGAATACTGCATAAAATTAAAATCAGCATTGGCTCATAATCATTCGGTAGAACTAATTAAAGTGTTTTCTGTAAAGGAAACCTTCAATTTTGAAGAACTTAAGGCTTATGAAGGCATTGTAGATTTTTTCCTATTCGACACTCAAGGGAAAAACAAAGGTGGAAATGGAATTACATTCAATTGTGAACTATTAAAAGCTTATCCCTCGGCTACTCCATTCTTTCTTAGTGGAGGAATTGGGGAAGATGAACTTCAAAAGATAGCGGAGCTTTATACTTATTTCGAAAAAATCAACAA
>JBBSVD010000103.1:0-4027 GCA_038233835.1 Flavobacteriales bacterium
CTTTCCACATGAATGGTAGCATGGTGGTCATCCAGGATTTGTTTTACATAGGAAAGACCCAAACCATGACCTTTCACATTATGGATATCTCCGGTATGTTCCCGGTAAAATTTCTCAAATATTTTCTTCTGAACAGATTTACTCATTCCAGCACCTTGATCTCTGATCTTCAAAATTATGGAATTTCTAACGTTTTCTGTGTAAATATCTATTTTAGGTTCGTCTTCACTATATTTTATAGCATTATCTAAAACATTTACGATCACATTTGTTAAATGATCTTCGTTTCCTAAAACCGAAGATTTAAGCGCACCAAAATGTGATTTAATATAACCCTTTCTATCTTCTACAATCAACTCTACATGCGTTATAGCATCTTCTATAAGATCATGTAACTGAAAGCGCTCCTTTTTTAGATCCAGTTCATTCTTTTCCAATTTAGAGATCTGCAAGACATTTTCAACTTGAGCGTGCATTCTTTTATTTTCATCTCTAATCATTTGAAGATAACGTGCAACCTTTTCTTGGTCGTTCACCACCTTCGGATTCTTAATAGCATCCAAAGCTAAATTAATAGTAGCAATAGGAGTTTTAAACTCATGCGTCATATTATTTATAAAATCGGTTTTGATCTGGGAGATCTGCCGTTGTTTTATTAACTGAGATAATGCACTTGAATAAGCTATTACAATAATTAGGGTAAAGATAATAGAAAGGGCAGCCATTAAGGTTACTGAGGATAAAACCACTTCTTTTTTTCCAGTAAAGTTTACCAATAATTGATAATTACTGGTTCCCGCTAGATCTACAAATAAAGGAACTGAATAAGTTGCTGGATATTCTGCTGAAAAATCATCTGAATGTACTTTTGTTTCTAAAAAATTACTGAAAACACCGTATTCAAATTTAGATTTTAAATTATAAGCTATTAGCTGGTTTTTAATTGTAGTTTCAATTTCTTCCTTAGATAATCTATTATGAATTGGAATTTTTGAAGTAAATTCAGAAATATATGCGCTTAACATATTCTTTTCAACTTCCTCCATTCTCATTAAGCGATCTAATCTTTCTTCTGCAGAAATTTGGCCCGAATTTTTATCCTTATTTAAATAATCGTTGACTTTGCTATTGATTAATTTAGCCAACTGAATGCTATCTGATGCTGAAGCTAAAAATTTCGAAGATTGTTTAAAATCTCCTTGTATTCCTTCGATGTAATCATCCTCTGCAATTTCCTCGTCAGAATTTTTCTGTAGATCGAAATATTTTTCAAGATTCGAGTCATTTAAATCAAAACTCGTACTATCCTTATAATCAAAATTGAACCAAAAATTCTCTAACTCCTTATTTTGTAATTCCTTAGAAACATTTATTAACACTTGTTTGGCGGTATAAGAAAATTGCTCTTCTTTATCTTCAACGGTGCTTTTTATCCAATATCCCTGAACAAATATTATCCCAATGAGAGAAAGGCTCATTAAGATAATAAGAAGAAGGAATAATCTTTTATTCATGCCTCAAAAGTAAGATTTTAACATTTAGAGGGTCACCCATTTAACCAAATGTTAACAAAACAAAATCTAATTTTCAGTAGGTTTTAAGAGAATTTCATGCATATTTCTCACCTGTTCTTTTGTGAAGGATATTTCTTTATTAATAATCTCATAATTTGTGAGTTTTCGCTTTTCCTCATCACTCCATTGGTGCTGTAATCGAGCTTCAATTTCCTTCACAGAGCTTTTGTCTCTATTTTGGAGTCTTTTAATTCGATCCTGTATGGGAGCAGTCACAAGAATCACTTTATCGCAATTCTTATAACCTCCAGTTTCAAAAAGTATAGCGGCCTCATAAATAACAAACGGAGCTTGTTGTTCCAAAACCCATTTCTGAAAGTGAGCGGCAACCGCAGGATGTATGATCTGATTTAATTCTTGGAGCTTTTCAGAAGAATTAAAAACCTTTGAAGCGATATATTTTCTGTCCAATTCTTCGTTTTTATAAGCTTCAGAACCAAATAGTGAAATGAGTTCATTTTTGACTTCTGAATCTTGACTCATTAAATATTTTGCTGCCTCATCTGCAATAAATACCGGAATCCCAAGATCTTTAAAAAAGTTGGCAACGGTTGTTTTACCACTTCCCATTCCCCCGGTAAGTCCTATTATTCTCATCGTTTTATAACAAATTGAATTCTCTTTTCGTTTAATCTAACATTATTTACCTGAGCGGGTTGCTCTTTTATTTGGGCAATAAGGTAACCATCGCTATCCTTCGCATTCGAAAAATCTACTGCCACCTCGAAAGATGCTGGTTCTATTTTCACAAAATCATTTAAACTTACCTGATAATAGACTATTACATACTTCGGAAAAATAACCACATTGGTTTGATCTGGAACATTTAACATCTTAATTGGAATTTCAACCTTTCCTTCTGTAAATTTTTCTGTCCTTACAAAATATCCTACTTCATCTTGATAAAGGGAAACAGATCTCAATTTTGAGGTATCAAGTTTTACTTTTCCCTTAATATCTTTACTGATGTTATTGATCTTTAATGAATTTGTTTTTATTCGAGTGAGGGTATCAAGAATATTTTCTGGACCGCTTAACATAATAGAGTCCGGCTGAAGCTTAATTTCTTCCAACGCAGAATATCCAACAGAAAATCCAAGTTCTATATTAGAAACTACTGCAACTTTCTTAACCGCGCGTTGCTCAAAATTGATCTTCAAATTTTTCTGAAGAAAATTTATTTTCTCGTAGTCTACATTTAGCTGCGCCAAAATGGAAGGCTTGTATTGTTCTAAATCGTAGATCAGCGAATTGTTTTGCTGAATAGCATCACTAATATCAATAGATACAACCGGTGGGAAAACCCTGTTCCAGGCAATATTGAAACCGCGTTCTCTTATTCTAACATCCAAGGTTTTAGGAGAATCCTTTGAAAGAATTTTATCCTTAGGAATATTGGTATAGGTAATTGGCAACTCGATAGCTTCAGTATATTCTTTAGAAAATTGAACGGTTACCCAAATAAGTGATGAAAACCCTAAAAAGAATAAAAAGGTCTTTAAAGGGCCTCTCTTTATCCACGGTTCTTTTTTATCTGATTTAGTTTTCATTTTTAAAAAATAAGTTAGGAAAAGCTTCTTGAGGTTTCATCTTAAGAAAATTCAACTTCCAATTGGATATTATAAACCCTGTTCCATATCCTGTAAACTGAATACATGTTGCTAATATTGCTGCTATTCCAATATAGAAACTTTTATTTTTTAATGAAGCATGTATTCCTATTATTAAAAAATATATTAAATAACAAACAAACAGAAAAGGAAAACTTAGCACAAGTAATGTAATGGATAATGACAAACCAATTAAAAAAATACTAGGAAACCAAAATGTGATCTTAGCCGATTCTGGATGCCAAGAATTTAAAATAGGTCTTACTTTTCCAAATTTGTGCACCTGAGTAAAAAATTTATGCCAATCTATCCTTCTTTTATGATATACAAAAGCATCTGGAATTAAAAGCGTTTCAAAACCAATTTTCTGAAGTCTTAGCGCAAGATCTGGATCTTCCCCTGGATGTATCAAGCCAAAACCACCAGATTCCAAAAATGCCTTTTTAGAAAGTCCCATATTAAAACTTCTAGGCTGAAATTTATTTACAGATTTCTTATTACCTCTAATTCCTCCAGTAGTAAGAAAAGAAGTCATTGCATAATTAATTGCCTTCTGTATATCGGTAAAACTTTCATGCGCGGCATCTGGTCCTCCAAAACAATCGACATAATTTTTGGAAAGATATTTCTGAACATCTTGTAAATAATTACTAGGTAACAACACATCAGAATCTAAAATAAGAAAATAGTTGCCTTTTGCCTTTTTCATCCCATAGTTCCGGGAATCACCAGGTCCGGTATTTTCTTTGTAGTAATAGCTAATGTTCAGCGTCTCCTTAAACTCATTTATAACTTCTTCAGAAGAAATGCTTGAACCGTCTTCCACGATCACTATTTCAAAAC
>JBBSVD010000104.1:0-3980 GCA_038233835.1 Flavobacteriales bacterium
TCTAGCGCAGAGTTCAATATATTTCAAATCTGCCGCCATACCCTTACCCATACCGTAAGTTTTGGTAGGTGTATTAACAGAAATAAAGATCATATCGGCATTTTCAATCGCCTCATCCACATTTGTTGAAAAAAATAAATTTCTCCCTCTTGCCTCTTTGACGATATCTGAAAGACCTGGTTCATAAATAGGAATGTTTTCTACATCCTCATCATTCCAAGCGGCAATTCTTTTTTCATTGATATCAACTACATTAACACTAATATCAGGACATTTTTGAGCTATAACTGCCATTGTTGGACCTCCAACGTAACCTGCGCCAATGCAGCAAATATTTTTGATTCTTTTCATTCTTGTATTTTATTTTTTATCAAGCAATGGTTTAAGTGAAACATTGACCCTGCTTCTTATTTGTGACGGAGGAACGAAGTGACCATGTGACGAAGGGTTTATGTTACGGAGTGACCATGTGACGCAGTGACGGTGTTTTGTGCATAGTTCTATAACACAACTTCACTTTATTACAGCGTTACTTCGTCACATCATTACAACATTACTTCGTTTCTTCATCACTCAATTACTTCGTTATTCCTTCAAACTTTGTATTAATTTCAACAACATTCTACGAATGTAAATTGATCGTTCTTCTAATTCTTTATTTTCTGAAATAAATTTTAACCGACCTGCAATTTCTAATTGCGTTTCTACTTCTGCCAGCGAACCTAATGAAATATAAAGAAATCTACTAAATTCCTTTTTACTATTTCTAGCAGCGCCTTCAGCAATGTTCGATGGAATAGAAACCGCTGCTCTTCTAACCTGACTTGTTAAACCAAATTTTTCCTCAACTGGGAATATTTTCGTTAAATTGTAAACTGCAACAACAAAATCAATACTTGTTTTATAAACCGTTAAGTCTTTGTGTGATTTCATTTATATTATTTTACGGAGTGATCTTGTAACGGAGTTTTTTTTGTTACGGAGTGACCATGTAACGCAGTGATGGAGTTTTGCACATAGTTTTTCAACACATTTTCACTTCATTACAGCGGTTCAACTTTACTTCTTCAAAGCTTAACTTCATCACAACGTCACTTCTTCACAGCTTCACAACATTACTATATCACAGCGTCACTTCGTTACTTCATCAAAGTAATCATGTAATGCAGTGACCATGTGACGGAGTAACGTAGTTTTATTTTTACATGTTACTAGTTTACCATTTTACGGAAAAACATAGTTTCTTTTTGACTTCATCACTTCGTCACAACATTACTATTTCACAGCGTCACTTCGTTACAAAGTTAAAGCTTCACTTCATCACAATTTTTTATCACATCTATCTCCCAACACACCTTTAACATCATAAACAACTGCATTATCAGACTTAAGATCATTAAATTCCAAATTTAAAAACTCTTTATGAGCCACTGCCAAAACAATGGTGTCAAATTTTTTCTCTGGCAGTGCCTTAGATGTTGTTAGCCCATATTCATGCTTTACTTCTTCAGGATTCGCTAAAGGATCATAAATGGTAATATTTACGCCATATTCCTTTAAGTTCTTTATAACATCCACAACTTTAGTATTACGGACATCAGGGCAATTTTCTTTAAAAGTTATTCCGAGCACTAATACTTCTGCCCCTTTTACCTTAATATCATGCTGCAGCATCAATTTAACAACCTCAGAAGCCACATATTGCCCCATACTATCATTCATTCTTCTTCCTGCAAGAATAATTTCAGGATGATATCCAACTTCTTGAGCTTTTTGGGCTAAATAATAAGGATCTACCCCAATACAGTGTCCTCCAACCAAGCCTGGTTTAAATGGTAAAAAATTCCATTTGGTACCTGCTGCTTCTAAAACATCATTAGTGTCTATATCCAACATATTAAAGATCTTAGCTAGTTCGTTTACAAAAGCAATATTGATATCTCTTTGAGAGTTTTCTATCACCTTGGCAGCTTCAGCAACCTTTATTGTTGGAGCTAAATGAGTTCCTGCTGTAATAACAGCTTTATAAAGATCATCTACTTTCTGTCCGATTTCTGGTGTAGATCCAGCTGTAACTTTCAAAATTTTATCTACTGTATGCTCTTTATCCCCCGGATTTATTCTTTCTGGAGAATATCCAGCATAGAAATCTTGATTGAATTTTAATCCGCTTATTTTCTCAAGAACTGGAATACATTCATCTTCAGTTACCCCTGGATACACAGTAGATTCATAGATAACTATATCTCCTTTTTTAAGAACTTTTCCAACCGTTTCACTACTCTTATATAATGGAGTGAGATCTGGTCTATTATTTTTATCTACCGGTGTTGGTACTGTAATAATATAATAATTACAATCTTTAATATCTTCAAGATCTGTACTACAATATAATCCTACATCGACCGATGGATTATCTACTAAAGAAGCTTGTAAAAGCTCTTTTTCGACTTCTAGAGTGGAATCAACCCCAGACATTAATTCAGCAACTCTTGGTTTATTAATATCAAATCCTATCACTGGAAATTTTGTAGCAAATAATCTAGCAAGTGGTAATCCTACATAACCTAAACCAATTATCGCTATTTTAATATTGTTCATTTCTTAAATTGTTAAATTTATTAGTAACGAAGTAACCATGTGATGGTAACGTAGTTTAATCATTTCCTTCGCTCAAAATTAATTCATTACATTTTTAATTCTTTTTTTTACAGCATTACTTCATCACAGCGTCACTTCTTCAATGCTTTCCAACTACACTGCTTTATTTCAGATTCTTCCAATACCACTCAACTGCTATCTTTAAACCATCTTGGATATTGTACTCAGGATTGTAGCCCAGTTTTCTTTTGGCTTTGTCTACAGATGCCAAAGAATGTGGGATATCGCCATCACGGTTCGGGCCGTGTTTTATTTCAATATTCGCAATCTCAGGATCATATACAGCCAAATATTCTTTTAACTGACTAGTGAGTTGCAATAGATTAGTTCTATCCCCGAATGCAGTATTATATACTTCATTTAATGCTTCATCATTGTCAGATGTCAAAGCCAAAAGATTCATCTGAATAACATTATCTATATAGGTGAAATCTCGAGAATAGGTTCCATCTCCATTAATAAGTGGAGATTCATGATTCATCAATTGAATTACAAATTTTGGAATTACGGCTGCATACGCTCCATTTGGATCTTGTTTTCTGCCAAAAACATTGAAATATCTCAATCCGATAGTGTCCAGATCATAGGCAGATTTAAAAATATCGGCATAAAGTTCATTCACATATTTTGTAATTGCATAAGGAGAAAGCGGTTTCCCTATCACATCTTCCACCTTTGGCAGATTTTCCGAATCTCCGTAGGTTGATGAGCTCGCCGCATATACAAAACGTTTTACTTTGGCATCTCGGCCTGCAACTAACATATTTAAAAAACCAGAAACATTAACTTCGTTAGATGTAATAGGATCCTTCAAAGATCTTGGAACAGAGCCTAAAGCTGCTTCGTGCAGAATATAATCGACTTCTTTAGCTGCTTTATGGCAGGTTTCAAGATTCCGGATATCTCCTTCTATTAAAGTGAAATTGGGGTTTTGTATGATTGCGGAAAGATTTTCTCTTTTCCCAGTCGAAAAATTATCCAGGCAAACCACACGCACATCAAGTTCTATAAGCTTTTCACAAAGATTTGATCCAATAAAACCTGCACCTCCGGTTACTAAAATTTTAGAAGATTTTAATTTGGAAAACTGCTTATACATTATTGTAAATTGTTTTGATTAACAATCGGCAAAGATAGTATTTCTATTTTATGATTAGACTTTGGAAATATTAAAGAAATGTGAAAGAATCTGAAGAAAATCTAAACTTAATTTTATCGAAGATTCATTAAAAAAAAAACTGCCACCATATTTTTCTAATAAATTCTAATGGTATTATGATTAATAATACGTTTTATACCAATCAATATACTCCCCCACA
>JBBSVD010000105.1:0-3887 GCA_038233835.1 Flavobacteriales bacterium
AGCGATGTCCATCATGGTTACTTTTACTCCAAGGCGTGCTGCCATATGGGCGAACTCCATCCCAATATAACCAGCTCCAACAAAGATCATACTTTCGGGTAAATGCTTTAAATTTAAAAAGTCGTCACTTACAATAGCATGCTCCCTTCCCGGAATCTTTAATTCCATTGGCCTTTGCCCAGTCGCAATTACTATTTTTTTAGCTATAATTGTTTTCCCTTCTACCGATAGCGTGTGTTTATCTAAGAATTTCGGGGATTGATGAAACATAGTAATTCCTAGCTTTTCAAAATCTTTCTCTGTTTTTGCTGGAATAGCATCAACAAAAGTTTCTTTGAAAGCCATAAGATCTTCCCAACTGAATTCAGGCATTTTGGTAATTCCAAAACCTTTCATTTTATGAGCACGATCTATGATTTCTGTAAGGCCTAATAAAACTTTTTTGGGATCGCAACCTCTGTTAGAACAAGTTCCTCCAAATTCACGATTGTCTGCAATTGCAACTTTCCAGCCTTCTTTTACACAGGCGGTAGCTACTTTTTTACCAGCGGTACCCGTCCCAATTACAAAAACATCGTATTCTTCAAATTTTGACATAACTAATCTCTTAAATCGAGTTGAAATTAATTAAAAAGCTTTGGTTCTACTGTGAAAGCCATGTTTTTGGGCTTAAATTAACAATATAGCAATCCAAGAATTTTAATTATTGCTAGTTTATATCTTTGTATAAAACCTGTTAGCACTTATTAAAGCAAAATTTTGGAATTGTAGCAAAATTGCTGTATATTCACAACAAATATACTGTTATGAATGTAAATAAGAGTAAAATACCATCTAGAATCAAAGCAATAGACCCTAAAAAAAGTGTCCATAGAGCAAGAACAAGAAGGGCTGAAAGCCCTAAATGGAGTATAGTGGTTGCAGAAGATAAATATGCTTGGACTACAAGGATGGATAGGGTAAGTATTATTAGAAATGGCTTGCCTTATGAATCAATTGAAGTAATAAGTACTAGAACAAATTTACCTGTAAAACAAGTTTTACACTTACTAGGTGTTGCTCAAACCACTTATAATAAAAAAAAGAGAGATAAAGATTTACTTACTGGTAGAGATAGTGAAGTAGTCCTCGTTCTTACAGAATTACTTGATTTTGGGTTAGAGGTTTTCAATAATGAAAAAGAGAAATTTCAACGCTGGCTAAAAAAACCAAATATTTCTCTAGGAGATGTCTCACCAGAAAGCCTATTCGATTCATTAACGGGAATTCAAGAGGTTAGAAATAGTTTAAATAGACTTGAATATGGAAATATGGCCTGATGAGAGTATACAGAATTGAGAGAGAGAAATATTTAAAAACTACATTAAAAGGATTTCGAGCAGCATTAACTGAGGGATATCGTTGGAACAGTCTAAATACAAATTTAGTTTACACTGCTGAATCACGAGCACTTGCAACTCTAGAAGTTTCAGTCCATTTAGATTTAAGTGAGGATTTGCCAATCGACAGATATTATGTCGAGATTGATATTCCTGATGAAGTTGAAATTTTAGAATTAAGAATCGAAGACTTACCAGATAATTGGGACATACAGCCTCCATCTCTTGAAACACAATACATCGGAGATGATTTTGTAAAAGATAATGACGCAGCAGTTCTAAAGGTCCCTAGTAGTATTGTTCCTCCTGAATACAATTACTTGATTAATCCTAATCATCCCGACGCAACAAGAATTACTATTGTTTCAAAAAAGCAACTAGCTTTTGACAAAAGATTTAAACAGGTCAAATAAAAATAATTCCAATAATCAAAAAAACAAGTGCTAGCATCGTGTAAAAATAATTGCTTAGTTCTTGCCTACTCGGAAAGTCCTTATGATTTTCCTTTGGTTCTTTCCATTTTTAGTAAGTTAGTCTCTTGTACACGCAACTATTCGTAAACATAAACGATAAACTCTCTCAAATAATTATTTATGTTACCGTTAACCTGTTCTAGGGTCTATTCTAAGAAGCAACATAGAAAACATGTCAATGGGAACTTTTTTCGCGGTTAGCTTTCTAACTATATGGGATGCTGAATCGAGTTCAGCAGCACGGAAATTTAAAAAATAAAATTCTACAAATAATTATTAATATTTTGGGAGGGATAGCTTCAGCGATTATCTTTGCCGCAATGAGTAACGCAACTATTGCCCAAACATTTGCAAAGTCTCTGCAACAGCAGAAACTTGAGAATTTTATTGCCTCTTCCCAAAATAATCTCACAAAAATTCAATTAAAAGGACTGGTAGGATCGTCATTATCCTATGTGCTTTCCAATGCTTTTGGCACTGCAGAGCGACCATTTCTATTGATATTTAATGACAAAGAAGAAGCTGCCTATTATTTAAACGATCTAGAACAATTAATGGGGGATAAAAATGTACTTTTTTATCCGGGCAGTTACCGTAGGCCATACGAGTTGGAGGAAACAGATAATGCGAACGTGCTTTTAAGGGCAGAGGTTCTAAACCGTATTAATTCTCGAAAAAAACCAGCACTAATAGTTACCTATCCAGATGCTTTATTCGAAAAAGTCGTTACCAGAAAAGAATTAGAAAAGAGCACTTTGAAGATCGCCGTTGGGGATCAGCTTTCTTTAGATTTTGTAAATGAAGTTCTTTTTGAATATAAATTTACTCGAGTAGATTTTGTAACCGAACCGGGAGAATTTTCTGTGCGTGGTGGAATTATTGATGTCTTTTCCTTCAGTAATGATGAGCCATATAGAATAGAATTCTTCGGAAATGAAGTGGATAGCATCAGAAGTTTCGATGTAGAAACTCAGCTTTCAACAGAAAAAGTAAAGAAGATCTCTGTAATGCCAAATGTGGAACATAAACGTTTGGATGAGGTTAGAGAGAGTTTTTTAAATTATATTTCAGAAAAAACCATTGTCTTTATCAAGAATCCGGAATTGCTTTCTGGAGAAATGGATAAATTATTTGGAAAGGCCCAAGAGGCTTTTGCCAAATTAGGGGATGATATTAAACATAACAAACCGGAAGAATTATTTTGTTCTTCAGGACTTTTAACCCAACAGTTAGAAGAATTCAAAGTTGTAAATCTTGGTAACCTTACCAATCTACGCAAGAAATCCAGCACTGCAGTAGAAGATGCAGGGGAAATTATAGAATTCCACACCAAGCCGCAGCCATCATTTAATAAGCAGTTTGATCTACTGATAGATAACTTGATAGAGAATCAGGATGCCGGTTATAAGAATTATATTTTTTGTGTGAGCGAGCAGCAAGCCAAGAGATTCCATGATATATTCGAAGATCAAGAACGCGAAGTGAAATACAAAACTCTGGTGCTTTCCATGTATCAAGGTTTTATAGATGAAGATTCTAAAATGGTGTGTTATACAGACCATCAGATCTTCGAGCGTTATCATAAATTCCATTTAAAGAATGGGTATGCTAAAAAGCAGGCCATTACTTTACAGGAGCTTACGAATTTAGAAGTAGGAGATTATGTTACGCATATAGATCACGGAATCGGGAAGTTTGGCGGACTTCAAAAGATCGATGTGGAAGGGAAGATGCAGGAAGCAATTAAATTATTCTACGGGGAGCGCGATATTTTGTATTTGAGTATTCATTCTCTACATAAGATCTCAAAATTCAACGGAAAGGATGGGAAACCACCAAAAATATATAAACTAGGTAGTAATGCCTGGAAGAATTTAAAACAGAAGACCAAGGCCAGAGTCAAGCATATCGCTTATAATCTAATTGAACTATATGCAAAGCGTAGAACTCAGGAAGGTTTTCAATATGGGCCAGATTCGTATTTGCAGTTAGAACTCGAAGCTTCGTTTTTATATGAAGATACTCCAGACCAAAG
>JBBSVD010000106.1:0-3699 GCA_038233835.1 Flavobacteriales bacterium
TAGTTGCATCTGCAGGAATTATTTGAGAATTGGTTTTTTCAGCAAGTTGATTAATGCTTCCCATTCTCATTGCAATTGGCGCATTGGTAAGCACGAAAGTTCCCCCTTCTTCGTGAACGCGTTCTGCGGTTTTCCAAGCGATAGAATTTTCATCTAATGCTCCAAAAATTATCCCTCTTTTTCCTTTTAGTAGGTTGTATGACATGTTTATTAGTTTTAATAGTTGTATTAGCTTGTAAATATAACAAACTTGAATTAATTGAGTAGCGCTTTTGCATGTGCCATAGCCGATTCACTTTTAATGTTACCGCCCAGCATCATTGCCAATTCTTCTATTCTATCTTCATTGGTCAATTCTTCTATTTTAGTAACAGTAGTATCACCAATATCCTGTTTAAATATTTTAAAGTGCTTACTCCCTTTTCCAGCTATCTGCGGTAAGTGAGTAATTGCAATTACCTGCATACTTCCTCCCATTTTTTGAAGAATATCCCCCATTTTTTGAGCGATATCTCCAGATACACCGGTATCTATCTCATCAAAAACAATTGTTGGTAATTTGCTTTGTGTTGCGAGAATACTCTTTACAGCCAGCATGATCCTTGATAATTCTCCACCGGAAGCAGCTTTTTTCAGTTCGTTGAAATCGCCTCCTTTATTCGCAGACAAATACCAGTTTAATTGGTCCTGACCATTCGAAAAGAATTCTGTAGATTTCTCCAATTCTATTTTCAATCTTGCATTGGGCATTCCTAATTCCCCAACTATTTTCTCTACCGTTGAAATAAATTTTGGGATGATATTTTTTCTGTTGTCGTGAATTTTTTCTGAAATGATCTGCAATTCATTATTACTATTTTCGATCTCTTTCTGAAGCTTTTCCAGATTAGCATCAGCATTTTCAGATAGCTCAACTTTATCTGAAAGTTGATTCATAATGACTAATAATTCTTCTACAGTACTAGCGGCATGCTTTTTCTGTAAATTATAGATAAGCTGAAGCTTAGTATTTACCTGTGCTAATTCTTCTGGATTGGCTTCTACCCTATCCAATGAATTCTCAAGTTCCTGAGCAATATCGTCCAGTTCTATGATCACACTTTCTACACGTTCCTGCAAACCGGAATAAGTTCCAGAATATTTTGAGATCTTAGAAAGGTTGGTTCTTACTTCTTTTAATCCGGAAAGTGTCCCAACATCTTCTAGTTGAATTTGGTTTACAGCTGCACCCAAATGCTCTGTCAGTATCTCAACATTATTTAACTCCTCAAAACGCTCTTCCAGTTCAACCTGTTCTCCTTCTTTTAACCTTGCTTCAACAAGTTCATTCATCAAAAAGAGATTATAATCATGCTCTTTCATGGCTTGTGCCTGGTCTTCTTTTAGATCTTTTAATTGTTGTTGAAGCGCTTTATAAGACCTATATGCTTTTTTGAAATTTAAAAGCAAGTCTTGATTCTTCGCCAAGGTATCCAATACCTGAAATTGATATTGATTTTCACCCAAACTCAATGTTTGATGTTGCCCATGGATATCTATTAAGTGATCTCCAAGCTTTGCAAGAACTGGCAAGGTAACGGGAGTGTCATTTATAAAAGCCCTGGATTTCCCAGATGCTAAGATCTCTCTTCTTATAATGGTATGTTCCTCAAAATCCAGGTCTTCAGACTTAAAGAATTTGGCTAAAGAGTAGTTGGAAATATCAAACACTCCTTCTATCACGCATTTGTTCTTGGCATTTCGAATCGCGCTATAATCGGCGCGTTTGCCTAGAAGCAATCCAAGCGCTCCTAACATGATAGATTTTCCGGCACCGGTTTCTCCGGTAATAATGGTGAAGCCTTTTTGAAGATGGATCTTTATATCCTCAATTAAAGCGTAATTTTTTATAGATAATTCAGTAAGCAAGTTGAGATAATTTTGAAGCTAAAGATACGTGAGAATTTATTCTGAATCAAAACTGAAGTTGCTAGAATTGCAACTTACTCCAGTTTTCTGCATAAAGTGGCGCAATCTTATTTAAAGCATTTTTTAGATCATTCACGGGAATGCTTGGACCACCTGTAAACACCTGTTCTATTTCCTGAGCTTTTGCATCAAAGAATACCCTCATAAGTAAGGAATTAGGTCTTGAATCTCCCAGTTTTTTGAGGTTTACTATAGCGTTTGCAACACCCTTTTTTCCATTGGTTGCATCTTTATGCATAAGATCTAGACCAAGCCTGTGAAACTCATATAAGGCAGTTCTGTATCCAACAAATGCATTCGACAAAAGATCGGCGTTTAGCCGATATCTTGATCTATTTCCATCGGCTCCCCTCCAACCAGCGGAGTTTCCTTGTTGCGCTGTGGTAACTATCCTGTTTGCCTCTTCATAAAACTTAGTTCCTCCCTCTTGTGCAAATGTATCAGCATCCAGACCCAACATAGTGAATACATAATAAGAGATCACAGAAACAAGATTAGAACTATAAGAATTCTGACTATAATTTAGAGGTTCAAATTCCCTGTATGTAAAGGTAAATTGTTCATCGTTAAAATTGAAAACAGGAGAGATCATCGAAGAACCAAAAATAGGCCTTGAAGATTGCACTTGAATTGTTCCTGAAAAACTCTCATTTTCAAAACTGACGATGTTTATAAAGACACTGCAGTTTATGCGCTCGTGATTTTGATAGGTAGCTCCAGTCCAAGTAGTCTGATTCAGAAATTCAGACAAGGATTTCTGTAGTGTTTTAAATACTGGTAAGTTACTCTGACCGGTTTGCTCTGCACTTACAACTACTTCACAATTTAATTCCTGAGCCATCCCTATAGAAATGGAAAAGAATATCGCTAGTATCAAGATTAATTTATTCATGAAATAAAGATATAACTTCCTTTAATATATCCTGCGCAACTTCTTTTTTAGACTTTAATTGATACGTCTTAGTCTCCTCCCGCGAAATGATACTTATCTTATTAGTATCCTTTTTAAATCCAGCACCTTCATCTTGAAGTGAATTTAATACGATAAAATCTAAATTCTTACGCTCTAGTTTTCCTTTGGCATTTTCAACTTCATTGTTGGTTTCCAAAGCGAATCCAATGAGTTTCTGATGCTTTTTAATTTTACCTAATGAAGCTAAAATATCTTGAGTAGGAACCAGTTCTAATGTGAAGCTTGCTTCCTTTTTCTTGAGTTTTTGATCTTCAACCAACTTTGGTTTATAGTCTGATACCGCCGCCGCCGCTATCACTACATCTTGATCTGCAAAATGTGAATGCACAGTTTTATACATTTCGTCTGCACTAATCACACGTATCACTTTCACCAAGGAAGATTCTAATTGCAGGTAAGTTGGTCCTGTAATTAAAGTTACCTGCGCTCCTAAACTAGCAGCTTCTTTCGCTAGCTCAAAACCCATTTTTCCACTGGAATGGTTCCCTATAAAACGTACAGGATCTATAGCTTCATACGTAGGTCCTGCCGTGATCATTATTTTTTTATGCTGAAGTGGCAACTGATCTAATAAATGCTTCTCAAGAAAAGTCACAATATTCTCAGGTTCTGCCATTCGTCCTTCTCCAACTAGTCCGCTTGCAAGTTCACCAGATTCTGCCGGGATCATAATATTTCCGTAAGATTGAAGTTTTTCAAGGCTCCCTTTTGTAGCTGGATGCAAATACATATCCAGATCCATTGCTGGCGCAAAGTAA
>JBBSVD010000107.1:0-3506 GCA_038233835.1 Flavobacteriales bacterium
ATTGGTTACCCGATTTAGAAAGTTTAAAGAAGACCGATCTTAGCAAAGTGAAATTGATGTGGGTGAATTATCCGCATATGCCAACCGGGGCTTCAGCAACAAAAAAGGTCTTTCAAGATCTCGTTGCATTTGCAAAGAAGTATCATATCCTGATTATAAATGACAATCCGTACAGCTTCATTCTTAACGATCATCCTATTAGTATTTTGGAAGCAGAAGGAGCTAAGGATGTAACACTGGAATTAAATTCGCTTAGTAAAAGTTTTAATATGGCCGGATGGCGAATAGGAATGGTATGTGGAAATGAGGAAAATTTGAATTCCATTATAAAGGTGAAGTCCAACATGGATAGTGGAATGTTCTTCCCTTTGCAAGCAGGAGCAGCCATAGCATTACGTTTACCTAAAAAATGGTTTAGTGAATTGAATGCTGTTTATAGGTCACGAAAGAAATTGGTGTTGGAATTAGCTTCAAAATTAAACTGTATTCCAGAAAAAAATCAAACCGGGATGTTTGTATGGGCAAAGGTGCCGTTAGATACCACATCGGAATTATTTGTAGATTATTTATTACATACCTATGATCTATTTGCAACTCCTGGTTTCATATTTGGCGATCAAGGAGAAGGTTATATACGATTCTCTCTTTGCACCACTGAAGAGAAAATTAAGGAAGCAATTAATAGAATTAAAATATGAGAGTACATATTATAGGTGTTGGCCTCATAGGCGGATCCTTCGCTATGGATATTAGAAATGCGTTTTCTGATGTGCAATTAGTTGGTATAGATAATAATCCAGATCACCTTAAACAAGCATTATCCTTGGGGATTATTGATGAGATAGAAGAATTAAACGATGTTAGAACTTCAGACATGGTAATCGTAGCTGTGCCGGTAGATGTAAGTATTGCACTTATTAAAAAGGTTTTGGATATCGTAGAAGAGCATACTTTGGTAATAGATACCGGTTCTACTAAAGGGAAGCTGTGCGAGGCTTTAAGCACGCATCCAAATCGTCGGAATTTCTTGGCAGCGCATCCAATCTCGGGAACAGAGTTTTCTGGACCACAAGCAGCTGTAAAAGATCTCTACAGAAATAAAACAAATATTATATGTGAAGTAGAAAAAACTGCATTCAAACTTCAGGAAAAAGCACTAGAGCTTTTCCAAAAATTAGGAATGAGAATATGTTACATGGACCCAAAATCTCATGACAGGCATATTGCATATGTTTCACATTTATCGCATATAAGTTCCTTTATGCTTGGTAAAACAGTATTGGAAAAAGAAAAAGACGAACGCAATATTTTTGATCTTGCAGGCAGTGGTTTTGCTTCTACCGTTAGACTCGCCAAAAGTTCTCCTGCTATGTGGACTCCCATTTTTGAGCAAAACAAGGAAAATGTTGTGGAGATTTTAAATGAATATATTCAGAATCTCAACATGTTTAAAGATTTACTGGAGAACAACGATTTTGAAGGAATCTTTAATGAAATGGAGAAAACAAATCATATCAAATCTATATTAAACGGAATAACTTAAAAGAATTAATTTAACAATAGTTAACAATGGAAAATAAAAAAGAACTTAGAACCTGGTTAGATAAATTTAACCTTGATCATCCTTTGGTAATAGCAGGACCTTGTAGTGCTGAAACCGAAGACCAATTAGTAGGAATAGCGAAGCAATTAAAAGATAGTGATGTAAGTGTTTTGCGTGCAGGTTTATGGAAACCGAGAACACGCCCGGGGAATTTTGAAGGGGTTGGAGCTTTAGGATTAAAATGGATGCAAACAGCGAAAGAAGAAACAGGCTTGCTTACAACTACAGAAGTTGCAAACGCAAACCATGTGGAACTAGCTTTAAAGCATGATGTAGATATTTTATGGATAGGAGCCAGAACTACTGTTTCGCCATTTATAGTTCAGGACATTGCCGATGCATTGCAGGGAACAGATAAAACAGTAATGATCAAAAATCCGGTGAATCCAGATCTTTCGTTGTGGTTAGGAGCGGTTGAGCGTTTTTATACTGCCGATGTGAAGAATTTGGGAGTGATACACCGTGGTTTTTCTACCTATGAAAAGACGAAATATAGAAACAATCCCGAATGGCAAATCCCAATAGACCTGCAAAACAGATTTCCAGATCTGCCACTAATCTTAGATCCTTCCCATATTGCAGGAAGACGTGATATCATTTTTGATCTTTGCCAAACGGCATTAGATCTTAATTATGACGGGTTAATGGTAGAAACTCATCATGATCCGGATAATGCATGGAGTGATGCAGCACAACAGATCACGCCTGCAACCTTAATTCAGATAATGAAAGATCTTAAGATTAGAAAAGAAATTTCTGAAAGTGAAGAATTTGTGAAAAGCCTGAAGAATTTACGAACAAAAATAGATGTTGCAGATCATCAATTATTAGAGGTGCTTTCAAAAAGAATGAAAATAGCAGATGAGATCGGGAAAATCAAGAAATCTCAAAACGTGGCGATACTTCAAACATCAAGATGGAATGAGATTCTGGGTAAAATGATCTTGGAAGGTGAGCAGCAAGGTTTAAGTGAAGAATTTGTTTTGAAAATGTTCAAGGCTATTCATCAGGAATCTATAAACCATCAGAAAAAAGTAATTAGCGAATAAGCTTGGGATTTTGCACCTTTGCAGTATGACAGGAATTGTATATAAATCTACAGGGAGTTGGTATCATGTAAAGGCTGAAAGCGGTGTTTTTTACCGTTGTAGGATAAAGGGTAAATTCCGCATGCAAGGAATTAAAAGCACCAATCCTGTGGCGGTTGGAGATAAGGTGCAGTTCGAATTGGAAGAAACTGGAGACGACACTTTTGGAGTAATTAATACAATAGAAGAACGAGATAATTACATTATTAGGAAAGCTGTAAATCTGTCGAAGCAAACCCATATTATTGCTTCGAATATCGATATAGCATTCCTGTTGATCACGTTAAACAATCCTCCAACCTTCACCACATTTATAGATAGATTTCTGATTACTGCTGAAGCTTATCATATAAAAACTATTTTATTATTTAATAAAATAGATGCTTACAATGAAAAGGAGCTTGATGAAATAAAATATCTGGCTGCCTTATATCGAGAAGTTGGATATGAGTGCATAGGAATTTCAGCAAAGACCGGTAAGAATTTAGAGAAAGTAAAGGAGATGATGGTTGGGAAAACTAGTATGTTCTCTGGGCATAGTGGAACCGGGAAATCTACACTTATCAATGCATTGGAACCTAGCTTAGACCTTAAAACCTCAAAAATTAGTACACAGCACAAACAAGGGCAACACACCACCACTTTTGCTGAGATGTACGATCTTAATTTCGATGCAAGAATCATTGATACCCCAGGGATCAAAGGTTTTGGTGTAGTAGAAATGGAAAAAGAGGAACTAGGAAACTATTTTCCGGAATTCTTTATGGTGAAACAAGAATGTAAATTTAATAATTGTTTGCATAAAGATGAGCCGC
>JBBSVD010000108.1:0-3321 GCA_038233835.1 Flavobacteriales bacterium
CACTAAAAAGTGAATAAATATAATACCAACTAAACTATACCCATATACCCTGCTAAAAGTCGATTTCTGCCGTTCAGCGAGGTATAGCAATCTAAATAGCAGCCCCATAAATAAAATAACAACGATAGAAGTTCCTGCAAAACCCCATTCTTCTCCAACGGTGCTAAAAATATAATCGGTATGCTGTTCGGGTACAAACTGTCCTTTAGTTTGAGTTCCCTCGGTCCAGCCTTTTCCTATCCAACCACCACTTCCTATTGCAATTTCACTCTGGTTGGTGTTATATCCAATTCCTTTGGCATCTACTTCTTTTCCTAGAACAATATTAAATCTATCTCTATGGCGTTGCTCAAATACATTCTGAAATATATAATCTACAGAATATGATAGCGCAATAGAGCCTATAATAATTCCTAAAAGAACAAGATATCCAGGGCGTTTCCTTTTCTTCTGAAGCAAACTAAGCAAACTTATAATTATAGCCGCTATTGCAACATAAACAGGTCCAAAAACAAGTGTTAATACGAATATTGCCACAGCTGCAAATCCTAGAAATAAATAGATCCCAGAGAGACCTTCCCTATACAAGGGAAATAGAAAAGCTGCGTAAACCATAGCGCTTCCCGCATCTGGCTGAGGCAAGATTATTAATGCAGGCAAAGCAATTATGAAAAAGGCTTTTAATTGATGAGAAAAGAGCTTAATGTTAGTTTGAATATCTCCTAGATAATTGGCCAATGCGAGGGCAGTTCCTACTTTGGCGAATTCTGCAGGCTGAATACTTACCCCGCCAAATACGTACCATGAGGTAGCGCCGTTAATTGTTTTCCCGAACGCAAAGAGACCTAAGATAGAGAGGAGTGAAATAATATAAAATACACTGGAAAACTTCATATAAAATTTAGCTTCTATAGATAGGATGATCACTATCATAAAGAAACCCAACAAGATCCAGATTGCTTGTTTCCCGTAGATCTGGTTAAAATCAAAAAGACTGGAAGGGGCATCACCTAGAGAGGCAGAATAAATGTTCATCCATCCAAAGCTTATCAACAAAAGATAAATTAAAATAGTAACCCAATCGAAGCTAATACTGCCTTTCGCCATTATTTATTAATTGAGAAAGGTTCTCCACTAAGTGGCTTTTTATATTCATCTTCTAAACTATGGGTGAGTATCCAAGTTTCCATATCGGTTCTTGAAATGCTATTTTTAAGATATTTTTCTATCATTAAACTGGCTATTCTACCGGCATATCGACCTCCCCAATATCCATTTTCGACAAAAACGGCTATTGCAATTTTTGGATTATCCACGGGTGCAAAGGCAATAAAAATAGAATGATCTGTTAGCTGAGTTCTTTTACCATTTATCTTGGTGAAATTCTCTGCCGTTCCAGTTTTTCCGGCAATCTCTATTCCAGCAACCTGCAAGGCTGAGGCTGTTCCCGCTTTATATACTTGGTGCATTCCTTCTATAACAGGAATGAAATGTTTGCTATCTATGGTTGTATAATTTTTTTTAGTATAATCTGGATCTCTAATAGGCTCCCCTTCTATGCTCTTTAAGATATGAGGTGTATAAAACCAGCCCTTATTGGCAATGGTGGCAGTCATATTCGCTAACTGAATTGGCGTCATTAAAACTTCTCCTTGTCCAATAGCATTAGATATAGTTGCTGTGGAAAACCACTTGTAGGTAGGGTATTCGTATATTTTATTATAGTAATCTGCATTTGGAATTTTCCCAGATCTTCCTGCGGGTAAATCGTAACCTAAGAACTGTCCAAGACCAAAACTATTTAAATGCTTTGCCCAGGTATTTACACCTTCTTGTGGAGTAGGATATTTTTCTATGATCCTTCTATAGACATTTGCAAAATAGGCATTACAAGACTGAGCAATTCCTGGAATCATATCTAAAGGACTGGCATGTGCATGACAGCCTAGTTTTCTTCCTCTTCCATATACATATCCATGATTGCAGTAAAAGCGATCATTAATGTCTACAACACCTTCTTGCAATGCAATTAAGGCATTGATAGTCTTAAAAGGTGAGCCTGGAGGGTATTCGGCTAATAAACCCCTATCGTATAAAGGTCTTGCAATGGTATCGTAATAAAGTTTTGTGAAATTGGCAGATCGTTGCCTTCCCATAAGTAGAGCAGGATCGTAACTTGGAGCTGTAATAAGCGATAGGATCTCTCCCGTAGCAGGTTCTATAGCAACAATTCCACCCCTTTTATTCTCCATCAACTTCTCGCCATAAGCTTGCAATATAGCATCAATAGAAATGGTTACATCTTTTCCTTTTTTTGGAAGCGTATCAAAAATCCCTTCTTTAAATGGGCCAATGTCTCTGTTAAATCTGTCTTTCTGTATATATTTTACTCCTTTTATTCCTCGAAGTAATTCTTCGTACTGTCCTTCTACTCCTTGTTTTCCTATTAAATCCCCAGAAATATAATAGGGATTATCCTCAATAATTTTATTATTTACTTCAGCAATATATCCTAGAACATTAGAGCCATTTTGGGTTTGATAATCCCTTAGTGACCTCTTTTGGATATAAAAACCAGGGTATTTCCTTAATTTTTCCTGAAGGTAGGCATATTCAGATTTTGTAAGCTGAGGTACAATAATAGACGGTAATCTTGGCGAGTAGACTTTGGCCTTATCTAACCTTTTAGTTAATTCTTCAGGAGAGATCTTTAAGATGCTGCAAAACTCGGCTGTATCAAAAGCTTTAACATTTCTGGGAATTGCCATTACATCGTAAGAAGGCTGATTGGAGACCAGCAATGCTCCGTTTCTGTCAAAAATATATCCGCGTTGAGGATAATCGTAAACTACTTTAATGGCATTGTCTTCACTTAAACCCGCAAAAGAATCATCTACAATTTGCAAATAGAACAGTCTTCCTATAAATATAAAACCGGTGGTTATTATTATAATATAAAGCAGGAGCCTTCTCATCGTCTTTTTGGCTTAAATAGGGTTAAACTAATTAAGACTAACAGTATAGTGAATATAGTGCTAAAGAATGTCTTTTTCAGGATTAAAAATATATGAGAAAAACTAAACATTTCCAATGTAAAAAGAAGGGAATGATGCAAAATCACAATGAGTAATATATATCCTATTCGGGCTCCATATGGAGTGCTCGAGAGTTTTACTGTTTGATAATCGTAGCTTATCCCAAATGAGAATCTAAGTAATACCGGTCTTATGTATGCTATAAATACACAGGCTGCCGCATGGATACCTCCGCTGTCCTCGAAAGCGTCTATACTTAAACCTAATAAGAAAGCCAAAATCATAA
>JBBSVD010000109.1:0-3247 GCA_038233835.1 Flavobacteriales bacterium
ATCACAGTTTTTAATACGACTCAAACTTTTAAAATAGGAATTATTAGAAATTTATTCGACATGGAAAATATTCAATATCGAATACCAGACGAATTTGTGAATAGTGCTGCTGGAATTGCAGGTCTCGGAATTAGTGGAATGCGAATTCAAGTGATTGAAGATGACCTATTGCGTGCAAAGAACATCTTAAAGGAAGCAGATTTTAATTAGATCCTAAAAACAATAAATTAAAAAAGCCCTTTCCTATTTATAGTAAAGGGCTTTTAATATCTCAAATCTAAAAGTCTAATATCTCTTTAGTATCTGTAATATTCAGGTTTATAAGGCCCTTCTACAGTTACTCCAATATAGTCTGCTTGATCAGTAGAAAGCTCTGTTAGCTCTACTCCAATTTTTTCTAAGTGCAGTTTCGCTACTTTTTCATCCAAATGCTTAGGAAGCATATAAACTTCATTTTCGTATTTACCAGAATTTTTCCAAAGTTCAATTTGTGCTAATGTCTGGTTTGTAAATGAATTACTCATTACAAAACTAGGATGACCAGTTGCACAACCAAGATTTACCAATCTACCTTCAGCAAGAAGAATGATGTCTTTACCGTTAATGGTATATTTATCTACTTGTGGCTTAATGGTATCTTTGGTTTTACCATGATTTTCATTTAACCAGGCAACAGCAATTTCATTATCAAAGTGACCAATATTACAAACAATGGTCTTGTCTTTCATCGCTTCAAAATGCTCACCTCTTACAATATCTTTATTTCCTGTGGTAGTAATTACGATATCTGCTTTTGGAAGTACAGTTTCTAATTTCTTAACCTCAAACCATCCATTGCAGCTTGTAAAGCACAAATAGGATCAATTTCGGTAACAGTTACAATAGATCCGGCTCCTTTAAAAGAAGCAGCAGTACCTTTCCCTACATCTCCATATCCACAAACAACTACTCTTTTTCCTGCAAGCATAATATCTGTGGCACGACGAACAGCATCTACAGCGCTTTCTCTACATCCGTACTTATTATCGAATTTAGATTTAGTTACAGAATCATTGATGTTAATAGCAGGCATTGGAAGTGTTCCTTTCTTCACGCGCTCATATAATCTGTGAACTCCGGTTGTGGTCTCTTCAGAAATACCTTTAATTCCTTCAGCTAGTTCTGGATATTTATCTAATACCATATTGGTTAAATCTCCACCATCATCAAGGATCATGTTCAATGGTTTACGATCTTCTCCAAAAAACAGAGTTTGCTCGATGCACCAGTTAAATTCTTCTTCGTTCATCCCTTTCCAGGCATACACAGGAACTCCAGAAGCAGCAATCGCTGCAGCAGCCTGATCTTGCGTAGAAAAAATGTTACATGAGCTCCAAGTAACTTCTGCACCTAAAGCAGTAAGTGTTTCTATTAGAACAGCAGTTTGAATGGTCATGTGCAAACATCCAGCAATTCTAGCACCTTTTAGAGGTTGCTCATTCCCAAATTCTTCGCGAAGTGACATTAAACCTGGCATTTCAGCTTCAGCCAATTCCATTTCTTTTCTTCCCCAATCTGCAAGGGAAATATCTTTAACTTTATAGGCCGTATAAGGCACCGTTTTAGTCGACATATTATTATATTTGATTTTTAGCAATTTTTCAGTCGCAAAAATACGTAATATCTAACAAAACTTCATGGCACTTTACAAAACAATAACAGTTGATGAAGGCACTAAAGTCCTCATTTGGAAGATTGAAGAATCTTTGGATTGGCTTAGTGAGGATGTGGAATTAACAGAAAACTGCAAATCTCGCGTAGAAGGAATGAAATCTGAAATCCATAAACGCGGATTCATGAGCATAAGGCATTTATTTGCTGAAATGGGTTATACAGATCACGATCTTTATTATGACGAGAATGGAAAACCTCATTTAAAAGATGGGAAATGTGTTTCAATTACGCACTCTTTCAATTTTACCGCAATTATTATTTCTGAAAACGAAGTAGGAATAGATATTGAAAAACAACGGAACAAAATATTAAAGATCGCTGAAAAATTCACTCCTTTAAAAGAGTACCATACGCTGGCCAATGAAGATGCTCTTATAAGAAAACTTACTATAGTTTGGGGGGGCAAAGAATCTATTTACAAATTATATTCCCAACCTGGACTAGGATTTTTACAGCATATCAATATTTCCGATTTCGATTTCGATGATAAGAAAACTACAGGAACCGTATATTTTCAAGGAAAAACATCGAGTTACGATCTAGAATTTATAGAATTTGAAGGCTTTACTTGTGTTTATGCAAAACTATCTAAAGTTGCAGTAACAAAATAATTTATGCTCACAGCTACTATTTACGAGAATTTATCGCTTTTGAAAGAGCTGAATCAAAAGCAACTCTGTGTGCTAATAGATCCAGATAAATATGCTGAGGCCAAGGCTGAAGAATTTCTAAAGGATTTGCCACAAGATATTTCCCATATTTTTGTTGGAGGAAGTACTGTTGAAACTAATAAAACTGAAAAAACGGTTAGAGCAATAAAGTGTTTTTCTAATTTACCCATCATAATTTTCCCGGGCGATTATACTCAAACTACAGATGAAGCTGATGGGATTCTTTTTTTAAGTTTATTGTCTGGTAGAAACCCAGAATATTTAATTAACCAGCAAATTAAATCGGTAGACAAGCTTAAGAATTCTAATCTTGAAATAATTCCAACAGGATATATTCTTATAGATGGTGGAAAAGAATGTGCGGTACAACGAATTAGCAATACACTCCCAATAGCCCAAAATGATGTTCAACTAATTGTGAATACTGCATTAGCTGGACAATATTCTGGTAAAAAATTAATTTATTTAGAAGCAGGAAGTGGCGCCATAAAGCATGTTTCTTTAGAGATTATCCGGGAAGTAAAAGATGTTTTATCCATTCCATTAATTGTTGGTGGTGGTATTAAAAACAGTCGTCAATTAGAAAACATTTATAAAGTAGGTGCAGATATAGCGGTGATAGGAACCGCTTTCGAAAAAGGTAATTTTTATTAATATATATTTTGAGACTTCAAACGGAATGTTAAAACTTTCATCACACTTCACTCGTCACTCTTCTTACTGAAAATTATAAGCTCCAGATATCACAGAAAGATCCTTAAAATATATTTAAATTTGATAGTTATAAAAATGAACTCATGAAAATTTCCGTTGAACTTACATTAACTCCATTACAGGACGATTACGAACCCGCAATTATAAAC
>JBBSVD010000110.1:0-3125 GCA_038233835.1 Flavobacteriales bacterium
AAACCATTTAAACGCTTAGTTTCTTTAGTTCCTAGTTTAACAGAATTGATAGTTGATCTAGGTTTGAAAAATGAATTAGTGGGAGTCACTAAGTTTTGCGTGCATCCCAAAGATCTAAGGTCTAAAAAAGTTGTAGTTGGCGGTACTAAGAAAGTTCATTTAGATAAAATCAAAGATTTAGATCCAGATCTTATTTTATGCAATAAAGAGGAAAATACTCTGGAAATGGTAAAGGAACTGGAAAGCATAAGTCAAGTGCATGTTTCTAACGTTATTACTTTCGAAGATTCTATAGATCTAATTAAGGAATATGGGGTTTTATTCAACAAAACTGAAACTGCTACGAGCTTAGCTTCAGATTTAATTAGCAGTAAAAATCTTTTTCAAGAAAATTTAAATTCAACAAAATTAAGAGTTGCTTATTTGATATGGAGAAAACCATGGATGGTTGTTGGAGGAAATACTTTTATAAACTCGATGTTGGAAATCAATGGATGGGAGAACATCTATAAAAATGCAGGCAGCAGATACCCAGAAATTAATTTAGAAAATTTAAAGGAACAAAAACCAGATCTCATCTTATTGTCTTCGGAACCTTTTCCATTTCAGCAAAAACATGCAGAAGAAATTAAAGAGTTCTCAAATTCAAGAATTGAAATAGTAGATGGGGAATTTTTTAGTTGGTATGGCTCTCGCCAATTAAAGGCGTTCCAGTATTTTCAAGAATTACAAAACTATTTGTCTACACCTTTATAATTCATTCTTTTTAACTGCAGCATAATTTTCTTGGCTCGTGCATTTATCTTGTCACTCCTTTCTTTATCTATTAAAGCAACCTTAAATGCTTTCTCCATGAGCGCTGTGTATTTTTGGCATAAGCGCTCTTCTTCAGTCTTAAATAGTGTAATTTCCATTATCATGTCAGGGTTATTGTACAAATGTACCTGCAATGACTATTAATTTATATTAAGTTGAGGTTAAAGTAATTGTAAAATTTATAATTGCCTGTTATAAAATTTAATCTTGTAAACCAAAAACTTTTCTTAAAAGATCTGTAGTCCTAGCGGCTAGATTATTTCTAATATCTTTTTCTTCTAGAGCAATCATTAAAAACACTCCTTCTAATGCTTCATTGGTCACATAATCTGGAAGATCCGGATTCACTTTATTGGTAAGAGGTAAGGAATTATATTTATCAATTATATTACTCCACACCTGTGTTGCACCAACTTTATTCAGAGAATTTGTAATTACAGGATTAAACTTTGAGTATAATTGTGCTTCTGTTTTTTGGTTTAAATAAGTGGTGGCAGCTGTATTATTTCCCAGTAATATATTTCTGGCATCATTAAATGTTATCCCCTTTACAGCATCTACAAATATTGGAGTAGCTTCCTTAACAGCGTCTTCTGCTGCTCTATTCAATACTTTCAAACCTTCATCGGCAAGAGCATCCAAACCGACATCGCGTAATGTTCTATCTACTTTTTGAAGTTCTGCGGGTAATGTAATTCTTACTAATTCATTTCTAAAAAATCCATCTTCCTTAGTAAGTTTGGTTACTTGCTTATCTATTCCGAAGTCCAAGGCTTGGCGTAGTCCTAAAGCAATTTCGTTATCTGTAACACCATATGCCCCGCCAGGCAGCTGTGTAGCTATGCTTTGTAATTCTGCACAACCAATAAATAGAGGGAGTAATAAAAGAATGTATAATTTTTTCATGATTTTTTTTCTAAATGTAAACAATAAATATTCCAAAAAAAGTTACTTCAAATTATTCATCGCATTTTTCATTTTTCTGAATTCCTTAAAATTAGATCAAACAAGGATATTTCCTTACGAATTTCGTAAATTGCATCTCCAAAAATTTAGAATAACAATGCAAGATCAAACACCATATATCCCCAAGAATAAAGTAAGAATAGTAACAGCAGCTTCCCTTTTTGATGGTCACGATGCCGCAATAAACATTATGCGCCGTATCATTCAGTCTACAGGAGTAGAGGTAATTCACTTAGGTCATGACCGTAGTGTAGAAGAAGTGGTGAATTGTGCCATACAGGAAGATGCAAATGCCATTGCAATGACCTCTTATCAAGGTGGTCATAACGAGTATTTTAAATACATGTATGACCTTCTTAAGGAAAAAGGTGCAGAGCATATCAAGATCTTTGGTGGTGGAGGTGGAGTGATCCTTCCTTCAGAGATCAAAGAACTTATGGATTATGGAATAACTCGCATCTATGCGCCAGATGATGGAAGAGAAATGGGACTGCAAGGAATGATCAATGATCTCGTAAAAACTGCAGATACTCCAACTCCTGCTTTAGAAAATGCTGATAAAACACAAAGCCTTCTAGAGGATAAAAACATTAATACAATTGCAAGATTAATTTCTTTAGCTGAAAACAGACATGAAGATTTTGAAAAAGCATTCGATAAAATAGAACTCAACGGAAAAAGAACTCCAGTTCTGGGAATTACCGGAACTGGTGGATCCGGAAAATCCTCTTTAGTAGATGAATTGGTTAGAAGATTCTTAATAGATTTTCCTGAAAAGACCATCGGAATTATTTCTGTAGATCCTTCAAAACGTAAAACAGGTGGCGCATTGTTAGGAGATAGAATCCGAATGAATGCAATTAACGACTCTCGGGTTTATATGCGTTCCTTAGCAACCAGACAATCTAATTTAGCTTTGTCTAAATATGTTTCTGAAGCAGTTGAAGTTTTAAAAGCAGCAAATTTTGATCTTATCATTTTAGAAACTTCAGGAATTGGACAATCTGATACTGAGATATTAGAACATTCTGATGCTTCATTATATGTAATGACTCCTGAATTTGGAGCAGCTACGCAGTTGGAGAAGATAGATATGTTAGATTTTGCAGATCTGGTAGCAATCAACAAATTCGATAAACGAGGAGCTTTAGATGCACTTCGCGATGTTAAAAAACAATATCAGCGTAATCATGGCTTATGGCATGACGATCCTGAAACCCTTCCTGTATATGGCACCATTGCTTCCCAGTTCAACGATCCGGGAATGAATACCCTTTACAGAAAGTTGATGAATAAAGTTGATGAAAAAACAGTAGCAACTTTATCTTCCACTTTTCATATCA
>JBBSVD010000111.1:0-3004 GCA_038233835.1 Flavobacteriales bacterium
ACTTAACCGCTGATATTCAAATATATAAAATAATTACACGAGTACCAATCCAATTGGATGATCCTATCCAAAAATTAACAGAAAGTGAATAAGTATTAACTTATCATTATTTATATTCTATTATTTTTTAATCTAAAAATTAAAATTGCTAAGCTTTTAAATGAGATAAAGTTCTCATTATCAAAAATTTAAATTACTTAGCTCAACTCCTAAAAATAATTAAAAAGTTTTGACTCATGATCCTAATTTGCAAAGTTATTCACAATTTGAAACATTATGCTTTAGCTAAAAGAAATTGGTTTTCAGTCCCTTAGTTTAATAATATTACTTGAAATTTCAGAAAGCTTTCCTTTAAAATCAAGACATTAAATTCCGCAGTATAATTAAGTACATAGTTAACAGATTTAAGCTTCGCCAAAAAATTAGGTTGTATTTTTGCAACAAGTTCAGATTCTCTGAAAAATAAGTTTAAGCAGTTAAATAGTTTAATAGCGCATGTCATTTAAAAAGTTGAATATCCCCTTAAAAGAAGCTCTTGAAAGATTAGAGATTGAAACTCCTACACCATTTCAGAAAAAGAGTATATCTATAATAAAAAGTGGTACTAACTTTTATGGAATAGCTCCAGATGGAGCTGGAAAAACTACTGCAATGATCATTAGCACCATTCAAAAATTAAACTCTGAGGCTTATATGGATGCACCAAGAGCTTTGATCTATGTTAAGGACAAAGAAGCTGCGCTGGCATTAGAGGAGACATTCAAGACTTATATTAGGTATATGGATCTTAGAGTTTATTGTGCATACGACGAGCAGAATATAGATCATCAAAAAGATGACATCTATTATGGAGTAGATATTGTAATAGCCACACCTAGTAGATTGAATAAATTATTTTCCATCACCGGTGTACATTTAGGGGAACTCCAATTATTGATTATTGACGATGCTGAAACTTTGCATAAAAGAACATTTAATAATGATATCTACCGTATTTCACAAAGTGTTAGAAAATGCCAATATTTAATTTTTGCAAATAGCTTTGATGAGAAATTAGAAAGGTTGCAGGATACTTATATGACCAATGCCCAGCTCGTAAAAATTAGCTAGTTCAAAACAAATTTGACTCTGTTTTCATATAACCGAAACCTTTTTCTAAATTAATTAGTAGCTGAACTTCATTTCCAGTTTGTTCCATTATATTTTCCAGCTGGATCTATTAATTAGCATGAACGCAAAGACTTAATAGTTCTGGTATACTTCAATTTAAAAATGGTTTCTTTAGCAAAAACTCTATTCCTAAATCAGCATAATCCTTACTGCTCATTCTAAAATCAAATTTTATTTGGTTACGTATATTTTTTGAAATTATTTAAGGATATTAATTGCTTTACTCATAATTAATCTGAATCTTTGGAAATATTAACATTTCTGAATTAAATTCAACTTTAAATAAAGAATTTCCTAAATTAATCTATTCGATGAAAAAGCTAAAATCCTTAATCTATTTTTAGTTTGCATTCTATTATCATCTTGTAGTAAAAAAGAAGCTATCATTATTGCAGGTAGTACTACCATGTTGCCAGTAATATCTATAGCTGCAGAAAAATTCAGAAAAGCGAATCCAGATGTAAATATTGTTGTGAATGGAGGTGGATCTGGTGTAGGTGTAAATTAATTAGGAGAAGGTAAGCTTAAAATAGGTATGGTTTTCAAAGATATTACCAGTGAAAAGATAGCTCAATATCCAGTGGTGAAATTCAACCCTATCTTAATTGGTAAAAATGCTGTAGTTACTGTAATCTGGAAGATATGATGGTGAAATAGAAAGAAAAACACACCATTGTATTTGTTATCTACAACATTCAACAAGCTAAAAGAATTACAGATAATCTGGTATTTATATGTGATGGTAAACTTATAGAACAAGGCACTGCATCAACTATGTTTTCATGTGCTAAAGATCCTCAAACAAAAGTTTACTTGAAAGATGAATATTGCGCATGTTAAAATTATAAATATGAAAAATTTACTGAGATCACTCTTAATTTTATTCCTTTTCAGTGCTTGCAAATCTGAAAATAGCACACAATTTGATGTGATAATTACAAATGCCACCGTAGTAGATGTGGTTGGTGATTCTTTAACATACTCTAAATTAATTGCCATATCCAATGATACCATTCGAATGGTAGATGATATGGAGAATATCGATAATTATGAGGCTAAAGAGAAATTCGATGCAAATAATGGTTTTGTAATGCCAGGCTTATGGGACAATCATGTTCATTTTAGAGGTGGTGACTCCCTTATTGAGGAAAACAAAAATCTACTTCCATTATTTCTAGCTTATGGTATTACCAATGTTAGAGATGCTGGAGGAGACCTAACAAAAAGTGTTTTAGAGTGGAAGCAACAAATTTCTGAAAATGAACTTAACGGCCCAATAATTTTCACGTCTGGTCCAAAATTAGATGGAAAAACACCAGCATGGCCCGGATCCTTAATTGTGGAAACAACTAAGGATGTAGAAATAGCATTAGACTCTTTAGAAAATTTAAATGTAGATTATGTAAAAATGTATGATGGCAGCTTAACTAAAGAAGCCTTTTACGAAATTATTAAGCAAGCCGAAAAAAGAGGACTTAAGACTACTGGTCATATGCCTTTAAGTGCAGATATACTAACAGCCACAGAGCTTGGTTTAGATGGAACAGAGCATATGTATTATGTAATTAAATCTACTTCACCTTTAGCAGATAGTTTAACAAAAGCGAATCCTACTTACGGTATGTTTCCTGAAATAGTAGCAACATATGATCCAAAGCTTGCCGATTCTGTATTCAAACAATTAGCTGTAAGAAATGCTTATATAACACCAACTCTTTATATTGGTAAAGTGCTCTCAGAATTAACCGAAGCCGATCATCAAGAAGACAGTCTTTTAAATTATATAGGCCAAGGAATCCAAAAAACGTATCAGGGTAGAATAGAAACCGCAAAA
>JBBSVD010000112.1:0-2613 GCA_038233835.1 Flavobacteriales bacterium
CCTTGAAAAAGAACAAAAATATATTTATTCCGGACTTGCCTTTTATTTGTTTCCAAGCATTCTTGAAAAACTAACTAAAGAAGATTTTACCAATTATTTGGATGATACATTTTATGATAAGTTGGGAGCAACTAGCCTTACTTACAATCCATTAAAGAAATATGAGCTAGCTGAAATTATTCCAACCGAAAACGATTTTTTCTTCAGAAAAAGAACTATCCATGGGAGAGTTCATGATGAAGGTGCTATTTTGATGAGCGGTATTTCTGGAAATTCGGGACTCTTTTCTAATGCCAATGACATTGCTAAATTGATGCAAATGTATTTGAACAATGGAACCTATGCGGGTGTTAATTACATTTCTGAAGCTACTTTAGAAGAATTTACAAAATATCAGTTTCCGGAGAATGGGAACAGAAGAGGTTTAGGATTTGATAAACCATCACTAGGTGAACGTACTATAAATGGGAATACTGCAATTTCTGCAAGTGATGCCAGTTATGGGCATACTGGCTTTACCGGAACCATGGTTTGGATGGATCCAGAAACTAAACTTTTATTCATTTTTCTTTCCAACAGAGTACAGCCAACACGAGACAATACGCTGCTTTATAAGCTAAATACAAGAACCAATATCCAACAGGTACTTTATGAAGCAATTTTTAAATAACAGCTATTTTAAGTTAAAACACATGAGTTAACGTAATAGGAATGAATTAGCTTCAATAATTAATCTGTTTTTTTGTAGAAATGTTATATTTGTTCGATATAATGAGCAATAAATTAAAAATTTTCTAATTAATTAGAATGAAGAAAACTTTTTTTGTCCCCCTGTTTTGCCTAATATCCCTACTATCTTTAGACGCATACTCTCAAAATTCTGTAAAAGGAATTATCATCGATCAACAACAAGCACCTGTTCCCTATGCTAATGTAATATTGATGCAGGCCAGCGATTCCACCACTGTTTACAAAGGCTCTGTTTCCAATGAGGACGGAAGTTTTTTAATTGAAGGGGTAGAAGAAAACTCCTATATTTTGGAAGTAAGATTTGTTGGTTATTACAACTTAATTAAACTAATTAAAGTAAAAGACAGCGAGAATGTTGGAAAATTAGTTCTTCTGGAATCTGAGAATAACTTACAGGAAATCACCATTAAAGGTAAAAAACCTACCATTTCTAGGAGTGTAGATAGAATTACTTTTAATGTGGAGAATTCAATATTATCCTCTGGAAACTCCTACGAGATCCTAAAAAGAACTCCTGGTGTAATTGTGAGCCAAGGACAACTTTTGATCAAGAACAGACCTGCAGATGTTTATATTAATGATAAGAAGGTTTATTTAACCGCTCAAGAACTTCAGCAATTATTAGAAGGCTTTTCTGGAGAGAATGTCAAATCTGTAGAGGTAATTACTAATCCACCTGCCAGATATAATGCAGAGGGAGGTTCTATCTTAAATATTATTACCTCCAAGAACCTTTCTGTAGGCTATAAAGGAAGCCTAAATGCTTCTAACACAATTGCTATAAAACCTAAATATTCTGTAGGAACCAGTCAATATTACAAGACCGACTGGTTAAATGCATTTGCTAGTTATAGTTATAATACAAGAACAGATGTGAAACAAGATCTGGGAAAGATCAACTTTTTTAATCCTGCAGGAAATATAGATTCCAGATGGGAGGATGAGTTTAATAAAGAGACCGAGAGAGAATCCCACAGTTTGAGTACTATTTTAGATTTTACACTTTCAGAAAAAAGTAAACTTAGCTTGAGTGCAAATATTTTGGCTACACCAAAATCAAATTCTGATATTGATGGTAAAACAGAAATCTTTAGCCCTCAAATGCAACTGGATTCCTTATATACCACAAACAGTAGGTTAGAGAATGAAGGTGATAATTTATTATTCAATGTTAACTATTCTACTTCACTTGGAGAGAATGGTTCTACATTTAGTGCACAGGCCAACTATATAAAATATAACGACGACCAAACTCAGGATCTTTTCACTAGATATTTTTCTAGTGCGGGAAATCTGCTGTCTAACAACTCTTTCTTTACCATTGCTAATCAGAATTCAGATATCTATACTGGCCAATTGGATGTCACTTCAACAATCGCTGGTTTATCCACAGAATATGGAGCTAAATATTCCGGTATAAATTCTAATAGTGGACTTGATTTTTTCAATACCACAACTGGAAGCAATAATTTTAATTCGGCACTTTCAGATGAGTTTGACTACAACGAAAATATTTTTGCAGGTTATGTGAGTTTTGCAAAAGATTGGGATACTTGGAGTATCAAAGCAGGATTACGAGTGGAGAATACAGATATTGAAGGTAAATCTCAATCATTTGGAATTGTAAACACTCAGAATTATTTTCAGCTTTTTCCAACATTCTACTTAATGCATATGCTTGGGGAGAATCATTCTTTTGGTCTGGATTATAGCAGAAGGATCACGAGACCTAGATTCCAAAGTTTGAATCCTTATCGTTATTTTTTAAATGAAAATAATTTTCAGGTTGGTAATCCCAACTTAAAGCCCGGTATTTCTAATAAAATTAGCTTAAATTATACATTTAAGAATAAGTTGTCTTTC
>JBBSVD010000113.1:0-2574 GCA_038233835.1 Flavobacteriales bacterium
GAATTAGAACTGGAGATACTTCGCAAAAAGAACGTGCGGCACAAAAGCGAATGATGCCCGATCTACTTATCACCACACCTGAGAGCCTTCAACTATTATTGTCATCCAAAGGATATGATAAAACTTTCAAAGATCTTAATGCCATTGTAATCGACGAATGGCATGAAGTATTGGGGACAAAACGCGGCGTTCAAGTAGAGTTAGGACTTTCCAGACTTAAAACAATTTCAAAAAAATTAAAGATTTGGGGAATTTCTGCTACTATAGGAAATCTTCAGGAAGCAAGAGAGGTCTTATTGGGACCAGAATCTGCTGCTTATCAAAATTCAGTAATGATCAAGGCAGATCTCAAGAAGAAAATAGATGTTCGCTCTATTATTCCGAAGAAAATGGAAAAGTTTCCGTGGAGAGGACATTTGGGTTTACATTTAATTGCTGAGGTGGTCCCAATTATCAACAATTCAAAGACGACGTTAATATTTACCAATACGCGGTCTCAATGCGAACTCTGGTTTCAGAAATTAATGGAGAAATATCCGGAATTTGCTGGTGATGTTGCCATGCATCACGGAAGCATAAACAAGGAAACCAGACTTTGGGTAGAACAAGCCATTAGAAATGAATCTTTAAAAGCGGTGGTGTGTACCTCTAGTCTAGACTTGGGAGTAGATTTTGCGCCGGTAGAAACTATCATTCAAATTGGTGGCCCAAAAGGAGTAGCAAGATTTATTCAGCGGGCGGGAAGAAGTGGGCACCAGCCTGGAAAACAAAGTGTGATCTACTTTTTACCCACACATGCTATCGAGTTAATTGAAGCTTCGGCATTGCAAAAAGCAGTGAATAAAACTGTCGTGGAAGATAGAATTCCGTATTTATTAAGCTTTGATGTTTTGTTACAATACCTTACAACACTTGCAGTTTCAGATGGTTTTTTTTCTGCCGATATCTATCCAGAGATCAAATCTACTTTTTGTTTTCAAGCAATTACCGAAGAGCAGTGGCTGTGGGTGCTGAATTTTATTACCAAGGGGAGTCAGAGTTTGCAGGCTTATGACGAATATAAAAAGGTGGAAATAGAGGAAGACGGTAAATTTAAAGTGAGTGATAAGGGAGTTGCCATGAGGCATAGGTTGCAAATTGGAACTATTGTGAGTGATGCTGTTCTCACTGTAAAATATATGAAAGGGGGCTTTATTGGAAGTATAGAAGAATGGTTCATTTCCAAATTAAAGCCTGGTGATGTTTTTACTTTTGCCGGAAGAAATCTGGAATTAGTGCTTATTAAAAATATGCAAGTAATCGTGAGAGCTTCAAAAAGTAAAACTTCCAAAGTTCCCAGCTGGCAGGGAGGAAGAATGGCATTTTCTGCACAGATGAGCGAATTACTGCGAGAGGAAATGTACGAAGCTGCCGCTTCAATGGAAAAAGATACTGAAGGAAAAGCTAAGAAAACTTCAGAAGAATTAAAAGCGCTTAGACCCATTTTTGAAAGGCAATTACGAGAATCTATAATCCCGAAAAGCGATGAGTTTTTAATTGAAACTTTTAAGACAAGAGAAGGCTATCACGCCATTTTTTATCCTTTTGAAGGTAGATTTGTGCACGAAGCCCTTGGAAGTTTACTGGCGTATAGGATCAGTTTATTATTGCCGATAAGTTTTACGCTTGCATTTAACGACTATGGATTTGAGTTGCTTTCAGATCAAGAGGTAAATATGGAACAGGTTCTCGATAATAATCTTTTTTCAGCGGAATTCCTGATGGACGATCTTTACAAAAGTTTAAATGCTACTGAAATGGCACGAAGAAAGTTTCGGGATGTGGCAGTTATTGCCGGTATGGTTTTTACGGGTTATCCCAATAAATTGATAAAAACCAAACACCTTCAGTCTAATTCCCAATTGCTTTTTAGTGTTTTTAGAGATTATGAGCCTGATAATCTTTTATTTCTTCAGGCTTTTCGAGAAACTTTTGAACATCAATTAGAGGAGGGTAGGTTACGACAAGCTTTAGAACGCATCTCGCATCAGGAAATAGTCTGGAAAGCCTGTGAGAAAGCAACTCCCTTTTCATTTCCAATAATTACAGATAGGCTTCGGGAGAAATTGACTTCAGAAAAAGTGGAAGACCGAATCCGCAAAATGCTGAAACAATTAGAAAAGTGATTAAATTTACAAGGTGATAGAAAAGATACACTTAGCCAATCAAACATTTATTTTGCATCCTTCCGGCACTATGTTTTGGGAGGAGCAGGAAATGCTGCTTATTAGCGATGTGCATCTTGGAAAGATCTCGCATTTCCGAAAATATGGAAGCGCTGTTCCGCAGGCTGCTATTTCAGAAAATTTCAGAAAAATGGATCAGGTGGTGGAATTCTTTTCACCAAGAAGCATTGTTTTTATGGGAGATCTTTTTCATAGTTCCTTGAATATGGAATGGGATCTATTTACACAATGGATGGAAACTATCGAAATCCCTGTAATCCTGGTTGCGGGAAATCATGATATTATCTCTGAATTGAAATATGAAGCTTTAGGAGTGAAAATCTATTCTGAAATGATATTGGGAAAAATC
>JBBSVD010000114.1:0-2487 GCA_038233835.1 Flavobacteriales bacterium
AAACCACCTGTAAATTTGACGGTGAGAACTGGGTCCTGAATGGACAAAAGAAATGGATTGGAAATGCCACTTTTGCCGACGTGATCATTATCTGGGCACGAGATGAAGACTCTAATAAAGTAAAAGGTTTCTTGGTAAGAAAAGAAAATCCTGGATTTGTCGCCGAAAAGATGAAAGACAAGATGGCATTGAGAATTGTTCAAAATGCACTTATTACCTTGACAGATTGTAGCATCCCCGAAAGTGATAGATTACAAAATGCGGATTCCTTTAGGGATACAGCAAAAGTACTGAAAATGACCCGCGCAGGAGTTGCCTGGCAAGCGGTTGGTTGTGCTAGAGGAGCGTACGAAAGTTCCTTAGCCTACACAAAGAAAAGAGAACAATTTGGAAGACCAATTGCGTCCTTTCAGCTAATTCAAAATCATTTGGTAGAGATGCTTTCCAACTTAACTGCAATGCAGACCATGGTCTTTAGACTTTCAGAATTACAAGATCAGGGAAGGCTTACAGATGAACATGCCTCCTTAGCGAAAGTGTATTGCAGCATGCGAACGCGGGACGTAGTAAGCAGAGCAAGAGAAGTGTTGGGTGGGAATGGAATTTTATTAGAGCATGATGTTGCCAGATTTGTTGCAGATGCCGAAGCCATATACAGCTATGAAGGAACCAAAGAAATAAATACACTTATAGTTGGTAGAGCCATCACAGGTTACAGTGCATTTGTTAATTAAACAGTTTTATACAGTTAATATGTCTATAGCCATTATTTGCCCGGAAAAAGATACCAGAAAATGGGTAGAAAATTTGAAGGAATTACAGCCGAACCTAAACATTTCAGTTTACCCAGATATAGAAAGACCAGAAGAGATTGAATATGCGATTTGCTGGAAGCATCCTCGGGGTGTTTTTAAGAATTTTCCTAATTTAAAAGTAATTGCTTCTATGGGCGCTGGCGTGGATCATATTACCCACGATCCAGAAATCCCTGAACATGTTAGTATTACTAGAGTGGTAGATGAGCAGTTAACCAATGATATGGGCACTTTTGTGCTTGGGCTTGTCACCAATAAGATTCGTAATATCTCCTTTCATCATAATAATCCCATTTGGAAACCAATTAGTTACAAAAAGACTCAAGAAGAATCTGTTGGAATTATGGGATTAGGAATATTAGGAAAATCTGTAGCCGAAACTTTAGAAAAAAATGGATTCTTAGTTTCAGGTTGGTCTAAAACCCACAAAAAGATCGCTGGAGTGAAAACCCATTTTGGAGAAAAAGGTTTAGATAATTTTTTGAAAGAAACCAGTCTTCTTATTTGTCTTTTACCTCTTACTTCGGAAACAGAAAATATATTGAAAAAAGAATTATTTGCAAAACTTCCTATTGGCTCTTATATAATTAATGTAGCCCGAGGGGAACATCTGGTAGAACACGATCTTTTAGAAATGCTAGATAAGGATCACCTATCCGGAGCTAGTTTGGATGTTTTTAGAACTGAACCTTTGCCACCAGAACACCCCTTCTGGAAACATTCAAAGATCCAAATAACACCGCATATTGCTAGTGTAACAGATCCTAAAACAGCTGTAATTCAACTTGTAGAAAATTACAACAGAATGAAGCACAATAGAGAGTTACTAAATAAAGTATCTCTTAAAAAGGGATATTAATTTTAAAATTATCAAGATGAGTGGATTCAAAAATATTATTGTTGCCATAGATTTTAATGACGCAGTGGGGAAATTATTAGGTTATGCAGAAGAGATTGCTCTTAAATTCGGTTCTAAAGTATGGATAGTTCATGTTGCAGCTCCAGATCCGGATTTTGTTGGCTATGAACCAGGGCCACAATATATAAGAGATTTTAGAGCAGATGAACTACGGGAAGAACATAAGCAGCTACAAGATATTACAAATATGTTTTTAGATAAAAGCATAGAGTCTTCCGCACTTCTTATTCAAGGTTCTACCGTTGAAACAGTTTTAAAGGAAGCTGAAAAATTACATGCAGATTTATTAATTGTAGGAAACCACAAGCATAGTTTTTTACACAATTTACTTTCTGAAAGTGTTTCGCTGGAATTACTTAAAAATGGTAATATTCCATTGCTAACAATTCCTGTAAACGAAGATTAATCTAAATTTTTCACTACACTTACCGTCACTAATAATTGACCAATATGGCGTTGCGTATGCTCTGCAGCATGAAAAAGCAATCCTATTACTGTAGATGGAAGTTGCTTTCTACCAACTTCTCGAAATTCAGTTAAACGTATTTCTGGAACAGTTTTTAAGTACGATAAGAATTCATCTATACCTTTAGTAAAGTGCTGAATTAGATTTTCAGGAGAAATCCTTGAATCTTCAACTCCTTCACTCTTTAAATACACAAATTGTTCTTCAGATAAATTATGTCCTTTGGAGTAAGTCATCAACCTATTTAAAACACCCAATAAATGATGAAGATGAAATCCCACCGAAGC
>JBBSVD010000115.1:0-2441 GCA_038233835.1 Flavobacteriales bacterium
AATAGATCTGGAATTATAGCGTACCGGAAGAATAGCGTTTGGATGTAAACTCCTTTTAAATTCGGCTACCCCATTTCTAATTAATATCAAATGCCTCATCACCTTTACCCCACCTGCAGTAGATCCAGCAGATCCACCAAGGAACATCAATCCGAAGAATAATATGGTAAGAAAAGGAGTCCATAGTGTAAAATCGGCACTTATGAATCCTGTAGTGGTGATCACAGTAAGTACTTGAAACAATGAATGTCTGAATGCACTCTCTGCTCTTCCCCAAACCATTGGGTGATCTATGGAAGAAATACTAACATCTGCTTGATAATAAATACTCAATGCTGCTAAAGCCGTAAAACATATAATAAATATGCAATACCATCTAAATTCATCATCATGTAATACCTTCTGAATTTTTCCTTTGAAGCTAAAATAACTCAAAACGAAATTTGAACCTGCCAAAAACATAAATAGAATAATGATGTATTGTATCATGGGCTGATCATTCCAAAACGCAATGCTCGCATTTTTAGTTGAAAAACCTCCAGTAGAAAGTGTACTCAAGGAATGGTTGATCGCATCGAAAAAACTCATTCCTGCCACTTTTAATAATATAGTTTCAGCAACTGTATACAAGAAATATATTAGCCATAATCTCTTGGCAGTATCTGTAATTCTAGGTTTCAATTTATCTGCACTAGGCCCTGGGGCTTCCGCAGAAAACAATTGCATCCCTCCTATTCCCAGTAATGGTAGAATAGCAATTGCTAAAACAATTATTCCCATTCCACCTATCCAGTGAGTCAGGCTGCGCCAAAAAAGCACACCCTTTGGTATAGATTCTATATCATTCAAAATAGTAGCACCAGTTGTAGTATATCCAGACATGGTTTCGAAGAAAGCATTGGTAAAATCTGGAATGGCTTCGGAAAAAAGATAAGGCAAAGTTCCACTTAAGGCCATAAATATCCATCCAAAAGTAACTACTACATAACCTTCTCGTTTTTTGATCTCCTTTCGGTGACCCCGAGTAAAGAACATTAATATTGTTCCGATAAACATAGTAAAAAGAGCCGCTGCAGAAATTTGTAGGGTAACCCCATCTTCATAGAACCAACTCACAATTACTGCAAATAACATAAATCCACCATTACACAACAGGAGTAGACCCATGATGTGTAAAATGATCTTGAAATTCATTTTTGGCATTACAAAAAGAGTTTTTCTACTTTATTGATAGATCTAGGCAAACAACACACCACAATTCTATCTCCGGCACGTATCATAAAATCTCCTAATGCAATTACTCCTTCTCCTCCTCTAATTACACCTCCAATTATGGCAGAACGCGGAAAATCCAGATCTTTAATTTTTGTATCACAAACCTGAGAGGTTGGTTTTACTATGAATTCTAACAATTCAGCATTCATATTATTCAGTTTGGTCATTGCAACCACTTCACCTTTTCTAATGAATCTGAAGATATTGTTTGCTGCCAATAATTTTTTATTGATCAAGGTATCTATACCAATTGAATGACTTAATTGAAAATAATCCATATTTTCTACCAAAGCGATCGTTTTTTTAACGCTTTTGGATTTTGCAACCAAACATGACATGATATTGGTCTCCGAATTTCCTGTTACAGCTATAAAGGCATCCATATCATGGATATTCTCTTCCTCTAAAAGCTCAACATTCCTTCCATCGCTATTTATGATTAATGTATTTGGAAGCTCATCTGCAAGATCAAAGGCTTTATCTCTATTGTTTTCAATTAATTTTACATTAAAATTATTCTCACTAAGGTCTGCCGCGGTTTTCTTACCTATTTTACTACCACCAAGGATCATTACATTTTTAATGGAATACTTCACCTTTCCTGTTAATTTATATAACTCCTCAACTCCACTCTTCACCGTTACAAAATAAACTTGATCCCCTTCTTTAAATTGGGTATCTCCTCTAGGAATTAAGGTGTATTGAGTACCGAAACGTTGGATTGCAATTGGAACAAAATGTAACTCAGGGAATATTTTGGCAGCCTCCTTTACCGTCTTACCAACAAATGTGGCTGTTCTAGAAAGGTTTAGGCCTATCATTGTTAAAGCCCCTTCTTCAAATTCATAACTATCATCAAATGCAGATTGATTCAGCAATAATTCAATTTCTCGGGCAGCCAGCGCTTCAGGTGAGATAAGTTCGTCTATTCCAAATTTGTCAAAACCAATTTCCTCTTTATTTTCAAGAAATTCCGTATTAGAAATTCTCGCAATGGTACGTTTAGCGCCCAATTGTTTCGCCAAAACACAAACAGTAATATTAGTAGCCTCGCTGGAAGTTACACCTATTACTAGATCTACATTTTTAACTTGAGCTTCTTTTAAAATTCGGATTGAAGTAGCGTCTCCCTTTATAGTTCTTATATCCAGATGAGTGTCTGCATA
>JBBSVD010000116.1:0-2354 GCA_038233835.1 Flavobacteriales bacterium
ATGTTATTGAGAGGTTCCAATGGAGTAGGCTATACAGCGTACCCAGATAATCTTATAGAAAAATTTGTTACTGAATCTTGGGAAAATGGAGTAGATGTTTTTAGGATCTTCGATTCCCTTAATTGGATGAAATCTATAGAGCCTTGTATAAAATACGTTCGGGAAAATACAGGAGGACTCGCGGAAGCTTCAATTTGCTATACGGGTGATATATTAGATCCTGAAAGAACTAAATATGGTATAGATTATTACGTGCAATTAGCAAGACAAATGGAAGATGCTGGAGCTCATATCTTAGGCATTAAAGATATGGCAGGGCTTTTAAAACCTTATGCTGCAGAGGAATTAATTTCAGCTCTAAAATCCAGAATTAATATTCCTATTCATCTTCATACGCACGATACTTCTTCGATTCAATCTGCTACTTATTTAAAAGCGATTGAAGCTGGGGTAGATATCGTAGATGTAGCTTTAGGCGGACTTTCGGGTCTTACTTCTCAACCTAATTTTAACTCTATAGTAGAGATGATGAAGTTTCAAAGTAGGGCGAACGACTTTGATATGGATAAATTAAACGAATATTCCAATTATTGGGAAGCGGTTCGCACTTATTATTATCCATTTGAAAGCGGACTAAAATCTGGGTCAGCAGCTGTTTATAAACACGAAATTCCTGGTGGGCAATATTCAAATCTAAAACCACAAGCAGAATCTTTAGGGCTTAGCGATAGATTTCATGAGATCACACAAATGTATGCTGAAGTTAATGAGCTTTTTGGTGATATCGTGAAAGTAACTCCTAGTTCCAAAGTTGTTGGAGACATGGCTCAGTATCTTGTGAGCAACAATTTATCTATAGATGATGTGTTGGAGAACGGAGAAAACATATCTTTTCCGGAGTCTGTAAAGAGTTTCTTCAGAGGAAGTCTTGGTCAGCCTGTGGGTGGTTTTCCTGAAAAGATTCAGAAGATCGTATTAAAAGATGAAGAGGCTTTTACAGAAAGACCAAACGCGCATTTGGAACCTATAGATTTTGATAAGGAATTGGCAGAATTTAAAGAAACCTTCAAGGATGGAATGGGCCGAGAGCTTAACATGACAGATTTCTTATCCTATAAATTATATCCAAAGGTCTTTACAGAGGCTTATAATCATCATAAAGATCATGGAAATGTAATAGACATACCTACCAAGAATTTCTTTTACGGAATGGAAATTTACGAAGAGATCATAGTAGAGATGGATAAAGGAAAAACCCTTTTAATTCAGCTCTTGTCTATAGGTGAAGCGGATAGCGATGGAATGGTTCAAGTATTCTTTAAAGTAAATGGACAAACCAGAGCAGTTCAAATTCAGGATAAATCTATTAAAGTAGAGAAAGTTGTTCATCAGAAAAAAGATAAAGGCAACGATGATGAAATTGGTGCACCACTTCAAGGATCCCTTGCATCTGTCTTGGTGAAGGCGGGTCAAAAAGTGAAAAAGAACGAGCCTTTATTTATTATTGAAGCTATGAAAATGGAAACCACCATCACGGCGAATTTCGATGGAGAAATAGACCGAGTTATCTTACCAGAGGGTAGAATGGTCTTTGCAGATGATTTGGTAGTGATTATGAAGTAAATTGAGAAATGATATTATATATCCGTTTTTTGAAATAATAGAGATCTCTCGTCACCCTGAGACCAGTGATAAAAAAAATTATCTAGCGTAGGAAATTGACGTATGAAAGATGCTGAAACGAGTTCAGCATGACGGAAGTTAAAACCGGTATCGTCACCCTGAACTTGTTTCAGGGTCTGTTATTCGGAGTAACTTTGAAAATACGTCAATGGTAATTTATTTCAGGGTCTCATTTTATTGCATTAATTTACTATTTTATGAGATTCTGAAACAAGTTCAGAATGACGTTCATTACAATTTAAAAATGCTTTACACAAAATTAAAATGTTTCATCATACACATCCATATAAACCATTTATTCCGAAGAATGCAACCAAATTAATTGTAGGCACTTTGCCACCTCCTAGGTTTACAACTAGGCATCTAAAACATGATGATGTAAATTTTTGTTACGGAAGTAGGGATGGTTTTTTATGGCCAATCCTAGATAAATTATTCGATCTCAATTTAAAGTATGAGAACACCGAAGCTGCAATAGATCAGCGAAAAAAGTTTTTAATAAAAAGAGGAATTGGTATTTGTGATGTAGTGGAGAGTAGTAGAAGAAGCAAGATTGATGCTTCAGATTTGGGAATGAAAGATGTAGAATTGAGGAATCTTATTAGTATACTTAGAAATAATCCAGGTATTGAAACCTTACTTTTCACCGGAGGAAATTCTAAAAATGGCCC
>JBBSVD010000117.1:0-1884 GCA_038233835.1 Flavobacteriales bacterium
ACAAGAGCGAGGAAGAAATTCAAGCTTTTCTGAAAAATAAAAAAATGGATGCCGTATTTGGTGTGAATGAGCATTTTGCAATTTATGCTATAAAAGCTTTTCAGGAACAAGGCTTAAAAATACCAGATGATGTTTCCGTAATAGGTTTTACAGATGGAGAACTTTCCAAAAGATTCATTCCAAGTTTAACCACTGTTAATCAGCATGGAGAAGAAATGGGTGCGCAGGCAGCAAGATTATTGATTAAGAAACTGGAAAATGAAGATGCTGAAGATGAGCCTTTTGAAACTATCATCATTGAAACAGGTTTAGTTGAACGTAATTCCACAAAACGCTAATTTCTCTTTGAACATTTAAAATTTTATATATCTTTACCTCCTTATTATAAAAGTCAAAACTGATATTTTCACTTCCTGATAATACGTTTTGACGAGTCTTAGTGCTTGTCGTAGTAGAAATTTAATCTTACGATATGCAAAAACGCAACCTTAGTTTTTGGGAGATCTGGAACATGAGTTTCGGATTCTTAGGCATTCAATTTGGATTTGCTTTACAGAATGCTAATACCTCGAGGATCTTTGAAACTCTTGGAGCTCAAGTAGAGGATATTCCCATTCTATGGATAGCTGCCCCGGTAACCGGACTAATAGTACAACCAATTGTTGGATATTTTAGTGATAGGACCTGGACAAGACTAGGGAGAAGACGCCCATATTTTTTAGTTGGCGCAATTCTATCTTCTTTAGCCTTATTTATTATGCCCAATTCTCCAACGCTTTGGGTAGCAGCCGGAACCTTATGGATCATGGATGCTTCCATAAATATTTCTATGGAACCATTTAGGGCTTTTGTTGGAGATAATCTTCCTGAAAGGCAGCGCACCCTTGGGTTTTCCATGCAAAGTTTCTTTATTGGGATAGGTGCCGTAGTAGGTTCTTTATTACCCTATATGTTTACCAACTGGTTTGGTGTAAGCAACACCGCAGCAGAAGGAATTATTCCTGATTCTGTAAAATGGTCTTTCTATGTAGGTGGCGTAGTGTTTTTACTCGCAGTACTCTGGACGGTATTTAAATCTAAGGAATACTCGCCAGAGGAATTAGCTGCTTTCGATAAAGCAGATAAAGCAATTTCGACTATAAATGATGAGATTGTTGACAAGCAGAAAAATATTAAATCCCAATTTAAGATAGGTTTTGGTATGTCTGTAATAGGAGCTCTGTTCTCTGGCATTATTTATTTTGAAGATTTAACCAAAGAATTATATATCCTTTTTATAGGACTTTTAATAGCAGGAGTTCTATTTATGATAGCTTCTCAGCTGCGCAAAAAACAGGTCCGAAATGGATTTACTGTAATCATTACCGATATGCTTAATATGCCACGTGCTATGAAGCAGTTGGCATGGGTACAATTTTTTTCTTGGTTCGCATTGTTTTCTATGTGGATCTATACCACTCAAGCCGTGACAGGGCATGTATTCAATACTTCAGACACTACTTCAGAATTGTACAACGATGCAGCAGACTGGGTAACAGTAATGTTCACTGTTTATAATGGAGTTGCTGCAGCTGTAGCATTTCTATTACCAGTATTGGCAAGAAGAACAAGCAATAAATTCACCCATATGCTAGCACTTTGTGCGGGAGGTTTAGGACTTATTTCTATTTATTTTCTTTCAGATAAAATAGGATTATTATTAGCTATGATAGGAGTAGGGATCGCTTGGGCGAGTATTCTATCTATACCTTATGCTATGTTGTCTGGATCTTTACCATCTAATAAAATGGGATATTATATGGGAGTTTTTAACTTCTTTATAGTAATACCTCAAATTGTGGCTGCCACAATTTTAGGATTTTTAGTAAAAGAATTTTTTGGGAA
>JBBSVD010000118.1:0-1644 GCA_038233835.1 Flavobacteriales bacterium
AAGATTTATCCTGTGGTTTGAGTGGACGTGCAGGGGTTACTGAAGTGCCATAATGATTAGCAAAATCCTCCAGGGCCTGGTTGATGTCCGGTTCGTACCTGTTGGCCCGGATAACGGCTGCTTTTAGATTATCTGGAACCAGCGTCTGGGGAACCCCGCCCAGATCTTTTAAACAACAGCCCAGAGCATATATAAAATCTTCTATCTTCTGGCTTCGCACGGCCATGGCAAAGCAATAATCGGAGTAAGGCAGACAGGCTACAAAGACCTGTAAAAAAATTTCTTTGCCTGTTTCTTTATCAATATAGAAGAGTTTCTTTCCGGCGTAATCCAGATAGAGTTTGTCTCCAGCTTTATGCTCCATGACCATAGATGGTTTAGAGCTACGATGGTACTGCTGAAGATGATGACAGAACTGTGCATAACTATAAGGGTGTGGGTTGTTGTGGCTGTATTCCTCCCAGAGTACAACCCGATTCACCCCAACCTTATTTAATTCCTTGCTATAATAATCAAAATGCTCCTTAAGGTACTCGTATCGCTCATCTTTATAAGCAGGATTCCCTGGCAATAGCTTCGCTTCCAAAACAGGATCCTCGAGCTCTAACAGCTCGACAATACCAATTGGATTTTGGGTGGATTTGGTAATATATTCTTTTACAGTATTCTTGCTGATGGACAGAGCCCGTGCAATGGTCTTTTTTCCTTTGCCTTGCAAGTGCATACGAAGTATTTGTTTTACTTGACTCATTCGTTTTGATTTTCCTGCCATTTGTTATCTTTTGGTGATATACACCAAATAAACCAAAATCGAATAAAACGATAGCCAGGGGGGTCAAGATGCTCCAGAATCTTAATTGCAAACTTCCAACAAAGGGGGGGCAACATGCTCCAGAATTAATCAACAATGGCTACTTTTATAAATTAAAGAGGGGTCAGCATCCGCCAGAACGGCATGATGCAAATTCTACTCCCGTAGAGGGGTCAGCTTAGTCCAGTGTATCCACAAGGGTAAGAGCTTTCTTCATTTAATCTGATTTTACCTTCTTTAAAACTAATTTTTCAGAACATTCAACACAAAGTATGAATTGGTATGTTGTTTACACTAAGTCTCGTCAAGAGCAAGCAGTGGCTTCAGAATTGGAAAAAATGGGTATAGAAACCTATTGCCCAATGATTACTGAAGTTAGGCAGTGGAGCGACCGAAAGAAGAAAGTGACCAGTCCGCTCATAAAATCGTATGTTTTTGTAAAGATTGAGGAAACCGAAAGAAATAAGGCTTTTGAGGTTCCTGGTGTTGTAAATTTTCTTTTTTGGTTAGGCAAACCAGCCATTGTAAGAGAAGATGAAATTGAAACTCTAAAAACTTGGCTTAACGGCGAGGAATATAGTGAGGTAGAACTTAATACCCTCACTCCCGGAGATCAACTTATAATTGCCAACGGAAGTTTTAAAGGCAAGAAAGCTATTATTGCCGAGGTTGGTAAGAAAAGACTTAAACTCATCTTAAAATCTTTAGGTTTGGTTGTGAACGTAAAAATATCCCAAGCGCTTTAAAATGTTGGTTCGAACGCACAGGTATCAAAGCAATTTTTTGAATAAATATTTGCAATTTTGAGGCTAGAGACTCGATTCTAGATTCTA
>JBBSVD010000119.1:0-1616 GCA_038233835.1 Flavobacteriales bacterium
ATTGTTTTTGATGAGATAGATACCGGTGTATCTGGAGATATCGCTCAAAAAATGGGGGATATTCTTCAAAAAATGGGAGGAACTATGCAGGTAATTGCTATCACGCACTTACCTCAGATAGCTGGAAAAGGAAGCAAGCACTTTAAAATATTTAAACAGGATATTGGTGAATCTACTGTTACTAAAATAGAAGAACTTACTACTGAAGATAGAATAGAAGAATTGGCAATGATGCTGGGCGGTAACACTAAAAGTGAATCGGCTATGGCACATGCAAAAGCGCTACTCAATTAATTCAAGTTTGTTATATTTACAAGCTAATACAACTATAAAAACTAATACACATGTCATACAACCTACTAAAAGGAAAAAGAGGGATAATTTTTGGAGCACTAGATGAAAATTCTATCGCTTGGAAAACCGCAGAACGCGTTCACGAAGAAGGAGGTTCTTTCGTGCTTACCAATGCGCCAATTGCAATGAGAATGGGAAGCATTAATCAACTTGCTGAAAAAACCAATTCTCAAATAATTCCTGCAGATGCAACTAAAGTTGAAGATCTGGAGAATTTAGTAGATAAAGCGCAAGAGATCCTAGGTGGTAAATTGGACTTTGTATTGCATTCTATTGGAATGTCTGTAAACGTGAGAAAAGGAAATCATTATACAGATATGAATTACGATTATACCACTAAAGGTTGGGATGTTTCTGCAGTTTCTTTTCATAAAACCATGCAGGCGCTTTACAAAAAAGATGCAATGAATGAGTGGGGAAGTATTGTTGCATTAACTTATATGGCCGCACAACGAGTGTTTCCAGACTATAATGACATGGCAGATAATAAAGCCTATTTAGAATCTATAGCTCGTAGTTTTGGATACTTCTTCGGAAAAGATAAAAAAGTACGGGTAAATACTATTTCTCAATCTCCAACTCCAACAACCGCTGGGCAAGGAGTAAAAGGATTTGATGGATTTATCGCCTACGCAGATAAAATGTCTCCACTTGGAAATGCAACTGCAGTAGATTGTGCAAACTATACTATTTCATTATTTTCTGATCTTACCAAACGAGTAACACTTCAGAATTTATACAATGATGGTGGTTTCTCTAACATGGGTGTAAGCCAGCAAGTGATGGAAAATTTCATGAAGGATAACGAGTAATTGTTACTCGTCACAATATAAGGAGCTGTCCTAAAAGTATAATGACGTCTTCCTGAACTTGTTTCAGGATCTTAGCTAAATTATTTCTAATATTAGTTAGTAGCTGAAACATTCCGATACCTATTGGAACAGCTTGATGTTAAATTTACTCTTCGGACAGCTTTTTTATTGGTTTAAGCCAAAATATTATAACCTTTAAGTTTGTAATTTTATAAAATGCAATTAGAATATTCTTTTATAATCCCTATTTTTAATAGGCCAGATGAGACTCGAGAACTGCTGAAAAGCATGCAGAACCTGGATTATACTGGCAGTTTTGAAATAGTGATCGTGGAAGACGGTTCAAGCATTTCTTCTGAAGAAGTTATAAATGAGTTTAAGGAGACGCTGAACATTAGCTATTACTACAAAGAAAATACCGGACCTGGTGATTCCCGGAACTATGGGATG